>JAAXUL010000553.1 GCA_013336035.1 Chloroflexales bacterium | reverse complement strand
CGTCTTGATCTCATCGCGCACCGCGGCGTGCTGGCGCTCGCGGCGCTGCTGTCTCTTCGCGTCCATCGCGGCGCCCGCGCTGCTCATCGTCTGATCCCTGTTCAGCTATTCTATCATGGCGCAGAGGTCCGCGACTGGCCGCTAGTGCGCGGCGGCGGGCTGCGTGGCGGCGTGGGCGCGGTACCAGGCCAGCGTGCGGCTGATCGCCCGCTCGATCGGGGTTGGGCGCAGCCCGAAGCGCTGCTCGAAGCGCGAGCTATCGACCACGAAGGGCCGCTCGAACTCATAGAGCATCTCGACCGTCTCACGGGCCTCGGGGATGAACAGCCCGGCGGCGCTCAGCATCAGGCGGCCCAGCGCGGTGATCTTCAGCGGCCGCCCCAGCTCGCCAAAGACTAGCGCCGCCAGCTCGCGCTGCGTGCGCGCCGGGGCGCTCGGCACGTGCCAGTGCTGCCCGAGGGCCTCGTCGCGCTCACCGAGGATCGCCAGGGCCTCGCCGAAGTCCTCGATGTAGGTGTTGCTGTGGGGCAGATCGAGGCGGCCGGTGATCTGGGCGGCCTTGCCCTGGAGCGCCGGCGTGAACACGCGCTCGCCCAGGGCCGAGCCGAGCACGCCGGGGCCGTAGAAGTCGGAGCCGCGGGCCGCGGCGGTGCGCAGCTTCCCGCTGTGGTGGGCCTCGGCCACTTGTTCGGCCATGCGCGCGCGCACCCGGCCCTTGCGCGTGTGGGCGGCGTAGGGCAGCCCCTCGTGGATGGGGCCATCGACCTGGCCATACATATAGAGGTTCTCGGCGACGATCAGCTTTGCGCCGGCCGCGGCCACACCCTCGATGATCGCCGTCTGGAGCGGCGCGAACTTTGTCGTCCACTCGCTGTAGGCCGGCTGGGCGCACTGGTAGACCGCCGCGGCGCCCCGCGACACGTCCCGCACGCTCGCGGGGTCGTAGAGGTCGGCCCTGGTCAGCGCCACGCCCGTCGGGGTATCGGCCCGGCCGCCGCGGTTTACCATCGTCACCCGGCGCCCGCGCCTGAGCAGGGCCTCTGCCGTCGCGACGCCCAGCGGCCCTGCCCCCAGCACCACGTGCAGCTCGTTTGTGTCCATAGGTGCCCCTTGATAGGTATCGGTGATTAAGATTATCTGCTCACGGAAATTCTATCACCGATAAAATCAATGTCAAGGGATAATCATGGCAGGCGCCCACACGGGGCGCCCACACGAACCCTGCGCAGACTTTCAGGGAGCTTAGATCTCCAGGCTCAGAGCGTGGGGGGCGCCGGGGCCGGTGCCGACGACGTGGCAGGCGATAGGGCCGTGGTGGCCCTCGATCGTCCAGCTGCCTGGCCGGTGCAGATGCCCGCTGACGATGTGGCTGACCTTGCGCTGGCGGATCACCAGATCGCCGAGAGTGAAGTTGCCCAGATAGGCGCGCAGCAGGCTCCAGTGCTCGTGGTCGGGGAAGTCGGGCACGGCGGGCTCTACGATAGGGACGTGGGTGACGACCAGCACCTGCTCGACCGCCGGGTCGCTATCGAGCTGGTCGAGGCGCTCGGCCAGCCCTCGCGCCAGGTAGCGCGCCATGGCCACGTCGCTCCACGGCCAGTTGACATAGTCGGCGTCGTGGTTGACCAGCCCCTTCATCGCCCTGTAGTCGGCGTCGGCATAGGAAAGGTGGGGCGCGCGCGACGAGTAGTCATACCAGCCCATGCTCCCGCAGATCCCCAGCCCACCCAGGTTGACCAGCTCGTTCTCGAGCCAGACAAAGCCCTCCTCGTGGGTGACCTGCGGCAGCCATGTTTGCCAGAGCTCCCGACTGTTATACTCGCCTGTATAGACGTCGTGATTCCCCGCGATCAGCAGGCGCGGGCATGGCAGATCGTGGAAGAGCTGCAGCGTCCGCCGGAACAGGCGCAGCGGGTGGCCGACGTCGCCGGCGATGATGAAGCAGTCGGGCGCCGCGGCCCGCACCGCCTCGGCGAAGGCCACGTAGGCGGCGCGCTGCGCCGGGCGGTAGTGAAGATCGGCAGTGATCAGGATGTGCATAGGCCCAGTATAGCCGAGACTGGGCCTATGCACATCTTTAGAACTTAGTCCGGCTGGCTGACGAGGTTCTCGCCGGCCACCCAGCCGTCGTTCCCGCCCTTGGTGGTCACGCGCCACCAGGTGAAGCCGTCGGCCGACTGGGGCCCTTCCTGCAGCTCCATCTCGGTGCCGATCGGCAGCCGCGCGATGACGTTGTCGGCGCTGATCACGGCGACCGAGCGCATGCGCAGGGTCAGGCCGCCGCTGCGCGTCACCCAGGCTGGGCAGCCTACCTTCAGCTCGGCGCCACAGCCCGCCGGCAAGGCGGCAGAGGTGCCCACCTGCACGCGCACCGGGCGGGAGAGGATCTGGTCGCTGCCCTGCTCGCGCACGCTGATCGAGGCAGAGCCCGCCTCCAGGGTCACCTGGGTGGTCCAGGTGTCGTCGGCGCCCGCGGTCACCTGGTCGAGCACCAGGTCGCCGTCGAGCACCTCGAGCACGGTGCCGGCGGCGCCCGTGCCGCTCACCGTGATCGGGCCGGGCTGGAGCACGTCGCCCTCGGCGGGCGCGCTAACGCTCACCCCCAGGCCGCCCGTCACCGTGAACGCGACCGGCTCGGCTGCGGCGGCCACATTCCCGTCGGCGCCGAGGGCCTCGACGACCACCTGCTGGTCGCCGCTGCTGAGGATGGTTTCGAGCTCCCACGTGCCGTCGGCGCCGACCACGGTGGTGCCAACCACGCTGTCATTGACCGTGACCCGCACCCGCGAGCCGGCGGTGCCCGTGCCGCTCAGCGTGACCGGGCCGCCCGTGGTCTCAGCGGCGGGCGTGGTGAGCGTGGGCGCGGCCAGCGCCTCGCCGACCTCGACGGTCACCAGCGCGGCCTCGGCCGCCACTGCGCCCGTCGTGTCGAGCGCCTGGGCTGCGATCTCTGCCGGGCCGGCCTCGAGCGCGGCCTCAAGGCTCCAGTTCCCGTCGGCGCCGACCGTCGCGGTGCCGACCGAGATGCCATTCACCAGCAGCGCGACGGTGGAGTCAGGCGTGCCTGTGCCCCGGAATGTGAACGGGCCGGCGACAACCGCCTCGAGCGTGCTCAGCAGCACGGGCGCCTCGATGACGGCCGCCGGCAGCGCCGCCGCGACCGCCGCCGCGGTGGGTAAAACGGCGGGCACGGCGGTGGCCGCGATGGTGGGCGCGATGGCGGAGGTGGGGACTACATCAACGGTCGCCACCGTCGGAAACAATGGGCGCGCCACCAAAACTGACAGCAAAAAGCAAAGCAGCGTCGTGAACAGCGCTGCCCCAACCGCTAGCAGCCAACCCCAGTAGAATCCGTACCAATCCCTGTTCGAATCGCCCCCTACGTACTGTGGTCTGTCGCTCATGGGTCTCTCCCTGCTCGGTGGACGCTTAAGAGCCTCGTCAGACTGCCGGTAGCGCACAGCAAGGTCCGAGCCGATCTCGCGATCCAGGTATCTGCTTACCGGCATAGGTATGCCGGCTCGTACGCAGGCTATTATAGATCCGAGTGAGCAACGTGCAAGCGGGTTCAAAAACGAGCTAGGTGATGGCGAAGCTGGGCCCGCAAAGCCTGGTGCTTACATGCCTTTTGCGCGGCGGCGCCTAAGCAAGTAGGCGGCAAAGAGCACTGCCGAGATGGTGAAGAGCAGCGGCGGGATTAGCGGCTGGGCGCCCTGCGTCTGGGCGCTCTGCGCCGGCGCGGTCGGCAGATCGGGCAGCTGCTGCCCTCGCGCCGTGTAGAGCTCGCGAATCTGCTCGCTGGTGATCACCAGCGGCGCCGCAAGGGTTGTTGTCTCGCCCTCACCGTAGCTTAGCTTGAGGTCGGCCCGATAGTCGCCCGCCGCCAGGGCCTGATTGGGGATGGCCAGCGGGTAGCTGATCGCTGTGCCTGGCAGCAGATAGTCGAGCTTGAGCGGGATCTGCGCCAGCGGGCGCCCGGTCGAGTCGGAAAGATCGAGGCTGCCCACTAGCCGGGCCATGTGCGTGCCCTCGTTCCGCAGCCCGATCCGGAGCATCTGATAGCTGCCCTGGGTCTCGGGCTGGATGCCCTCGATCACGACCTTGTCCACCCGTGGCCCGGGGATGTTCACGAGCACAGCGACCACCGTGCGTGTCTGCATGGTGATCTGGACGGCCGCGCCGGAGTCGGTCGGGGGCGCCGCCTGGCCCTCGGCGGCGATGCCGCCCAGGTGCTCGCCAGGGCGGGCGTCGGCGGGCACGTTGACGCTGAACCCGACCAGCCGCTCTTCGCCTGGCCCCAGGGTGAGCTCATTCGTGTCCAGGGTGAGCCAGGCGCCTGTATCGCGCGGCGTACTCTCGCGGCCCTCGTAGATTGCGCCGCTGTTCTGGCCTGTCGCCGCGTCAATCGGGTAGAGCCGCACCGTGCCGGCGGCCTGGCCCGTGTTCACCACCCGCATCTCGCTGCGCAGGTTCTCGCCGGCCTGGAAATCAAGAATAAAATAGGACTGGGTCGCGGGCCGTGCCGGGTCGTAGTGGACGGGCCGCAGGCTGAAGTTTGCGCCACCCTCGGCGCGGGCCGGCGCTGGCGAGGCGAGCGTCAGGAGGATCGATAGGGTCATCATTGTCAGGAGGCCAAGCAACAAGCGGTTCATGGGATCATCTCGGCGTTTGAGGGGCGCTAGTAATAAACCCTGCCCCCTCGCTTGTGGCACGCGAGGGGGCAGGGGGGCGGAAGCGGCTATTAGGCGGTGGGGCCCGAGGCGACCGTCAGCGTGATGGTGCTCTGGTAGGTGCCGTCGTAGGCGTTGGCCGGCAGATCGAGGTTGAAGCTCGGGGTGAGCGTGAAGTCGCCCATGCCCGTGTTCTGGGCCGCGTTGGCGAGGGTCATCTCTGTCGCGAGGGACATCGGGAAGCTCGTGACGCTGTTCGTCGGAGTCCTGCATGTCTGGGTCGCATCGCCTTCGGGATCGTCACAGACAATGGCGACCTCGCTGATATAGGCCGCGCCGGCGGCCAGGGTGTCAGTCACGCCCCCATTGGTGAACGTGAACGGGGTGGCCGAGATGCCGACGCGCCAGCCGGAGCCGGAGCCGGTCAGATCCTTGAGGTCGATGTCGAAGTCGCCGGTTGCGGTCTGGTTCTGGCCGTTCAGGGTGACATCCGAGAGGTCGAAGGTGTCGTCGCTGGTGAGCGTAAGGTCGCCGCCTATCACCTCGCTCGAGCCACCGGTGGTATCGTTGGCGAAGGCGGGCACGGTGAGGCTGAAGGCGAGCAGGGCAGCGGCGGCGGCGGCGCCAAAGCGGGCGAGAGCGTAGTTGCGGGTTGTCATCGGAGTACTCCAGGCTAGTGCTAATGTTTCAAGAAAAAGCGACATCTCAGTGCAGGGGCATGGGTTCGGCCAGCTATAACCTCCTTGTTGAGGGTGGGGATGGAGCTGACCAGCACTGGGATCTAGCGAGGAATACGCCGTTACCCGTACCTGCCAGGGTCGGTTACGCCACTTGCTCCCTTGACGACATGGGCGTCCAATCTCATCGTCAAGTTCTCAGCGCCCGCTGGCCAGGCATCCGTCTATTGGGTTTGTCGAGAGACGTTTGATCGTTTCTCAACATAGAAACATCTTAATGCTACTACCGTGCCTGATGCAATGAGAGTTAGACCCTACTCTTTCGCCACCTATTGCGCCTCAGAGGCCCGGGACTAAAGTACTGACTAGCGGCTGCTATCCAGCATGGCGCGCACGGCCTGCGCCAGG
>JAAXUL010001387.1 GCA_013336035.1 Chloroflexales bacterium | reverse complement strand
CACGGTCGCGGCGCTGCTGGGCCTGGCCGACCTGCTGGCCCGCAGCGCCGAGACGCTGCTGCACGAGCGCCTGGGCGCCCAGGGCCGGCGCCTGGCGCACGCCCAGCAGCGCCAGGCCAACCTGCGCGGGCTGAGCGCCGCGACGGTCGGCCTGCTCAGCCAGCTGGCCGCCATGGTGGTCCTGGTGATCGCAGTGCCCCTGGTGCGAAGCGGCAGCCTCGATGGGGTGCTCCTTGCCATGCTCGCCCTCACGGCCGTGGCCAGCTTCGAGTCGGTGGCGCCGCTCCCAGCGGCCTTCCAGGGCGCGGAGGCAAGCCTGGCCGCGGCCAAGCGGCTCTTTGCCGTCGCCGATACGCCGCCCCAGGCACGTGACGAGCCGGCGGCCTCGCCTACGCCGCACGACGCCGGGCTGGAGCTTGTCGGGCTGAGCTTCAGCTATCCAGGCGCGGAGCGGCCGGCCCTGCACGAGCTCAGCGCGCAGGTCGCACCGGGCGAGCGGCTGGTCGTCATCGGGCCGAGCGGGTCCGGGAAGAGTACCCTGGTGAGCCTGCTGCTGCGCTTCTGGGAGGGCTATGAGGGAGCAATCCGCGTCGGCGGCCACGACCTGCGGGCCTACTACCGGAGCAAGGATGTGCGCCGCCTCTTCGGGGTGGTGGCCCAGCAGGCCCACCTCTTCCACGGGACCGTGCGCGAGAACCTGCTCCTGGCCCGACCCGACGCGACGGAGGCCGAGCTGGACGCCGTCTGCCGCCGGGCGTGCTTCGACAGGGTACTCGCGCGGCTGCCGGAGGGGTACGACACGTGGATCGGCGAGCAGGGCGCGGCGCTGAGCGGCGGGGAGCGCCAGCGGCTCGCGATCGCCCGCGCCCTGCTGAAGGACGCGCCCATCCTGCTGCTCGACGAACCGACCGTCCATCTCGACGCAGCGGCCGAAGCTGAGGTGCTGGCTGCGCTGGAGGAGCTCCAGCGCGATCGCACCACGGTGGTGATGACCCACCGGCCTGTCGCTACAGGCGATACCGATCACATCCTGCGGCTGTGACAAGGAGATTGAACGTGATGCGCAAAGACACCTCCGAGCCGCGTGAGGCCACCCAGGAGGAGGCAGTGGATGTCGGCGCGCGCCTGCGTGCGCTGCGCGCGGCCCGGCGCCTCTCGATCAAAGGGCTGGCCGCGGCGAGCGGGCTGGCCATCAACACGCTGAGCCTGATCGAACACGGCAAGACCTCGCCGAGCGTCAGCACCCTCCAGCGGTTGGCCGCCGCCCTGCGCATCCCGCTCGCCGCCTTCTTCACTCCCGCGGCGCCGCGGCGCCAGGTCGTCTACCAGGCGGCGGACCAGCCGCCCGCGCTGCCCGTCCCGCCCAGCTCGCTGGCCGACCTGAGCGCCGTGATTGCCAGCCGCCGCCTGGAGCCGCTGCTGCTCACCCTCGACCCCGGACCGGGCTGCGCGGAGACGCCGAGCGGCTACCCCGGCCAGGGGCTCGTCGTCGGCCTGGAGGGGTGCCTCGCCTGCGCGATCGGCGACGCCGTCTATCGGATTGAGCCGGGCGCGACCCTACGCTTCGAGGCCACCCTGCCCCACTGCTGGCAGAACCTCGGCGACAGCCGCGCCATCGCGCTGCTGCTCCGCTGCCCCAGCGTGCCGCCGGACCATCCCTGGGGCGATCTGGGTCAGTAGCAGCGGTGGGCGCGCCAGGCCTCGCCTGGGTGGTCGCAACCACAGCCGGATCGCTGGTGCCCATGGGCGCGATCTGGCAACTCGGGACATAACCCAGACCATCATGTTGGGTGGATGTAGCTCATCAAGTACCCTTATACCTAGTATTTTGGCAAACGCGAGATAATATGTTGTAACCCCGGCGCGCAGCTGTGCATCTGACTGGCAGAAGTTGGAAATCGCCTTTGCACACCAGGAGGATGTCCCTATGCTGCGCTTCGCCACCCGCTGGTTCGGTCTTCGTCGGGGTCTCGGCGAGCAGTACTCGCCGCTCTACTTCCTCGCCGCCCTCGGCAATGGCGGCATGGCCGTGGCCTTCTTCATCTGGCTCAACTTCCTCGTGCCGCACCCCAAGAACCCGATCGTCACCTTCGACGTGATCGCCGCCTTCCTGCCCACCGTCGCCGCGCCCATCCAGGCCCTCATCCTCGGCGCGATGGCCGCGATCGTCTTCTTCGCGGTGCGCCACCTGC
>JAAXUL010001386.1 GCA_013336035.1 Chloroflexales bacterium | reverse complement strand
CGCCACGGGCAGCGTCTGCGCGAGGTAGACGATGATCAGGCCGGGCAGCGAGTTGCGCAGCCCCAGCCGGGTGAAGATCACAAAGAGCGGGATCGCCAGCACGATCGCCGGGAACATGTACACGAGCAGGATGCCCGACGAGACCAGGCCGCGCCCGCGGAAGCGCAGCCGGCTCACGGCGTACGAGCCCATGATCGCCAGCAGCAGCGTGAGCAGCATGGTCACCAGCGCTACCAGCGCGCTGTTGGCGATGAAGCGGCCGAAGTTCTGCTCGAAGAGCACGCCGCGGTACGGCCCGAGCGCGCGGATCTCCTCCCAGCGCGGGTAGAGCCGCCCCGGGTCGCGCAGCACGCTCTCGAGCGGCCGGAACGAGAGCACGACCATCCAGTAGAACGGGAAGATGGCCAGGAAGCCGAAGAACAGGAACCCGGCCACGCGCAGCGCGCGGATAACCGCGAGCTCGACCCGCTCACGACTGATGCTCATGAGGCGTCCTCCCTGGCCACAAAGCGGACATAGAGCGGCACAAGGATGATCAGGAAGAGCGCGAGCACCACCGCCAGCGCGGCCGCGGCCCCGACATTGTTCCGGCCGGTCAGGTACTCGTAGATCTGCACAGTGATGATCTCGGTGCCGGCGCCGCCGCCGGTGAGCAGGTAGATATCGTCGAACTTGTTGAAGGTCCAGATAAAGCGCAGCAGGAATAGCGTCGCGAAGACGCCCCAGAGCTGGGGCAGCGTGATGTACAAGAAGCGCTGCGAGGGGAGGGCGCCGTCTACGGCGGCCGCCTCGTACAGCTCCTCGGGGAGCGCCTGGAGCCGTGCCAGGAAGAAGAGAAACGCGAACGGGAAGTAGCGCCAGCCCTCGAAGAGGATCACCATCGTCAGCGCCAGGGGCCAGCGGACCTCCTGGCCGAACAGCGGCAGGGTGATGTAGCGCTGGGACAGGAAGTCGATTGGCTGGTCGAGCAGCTGGTTGACGATCCCGAACTGGGCGTTCAGCATCATGCGCCAGGTGAAGGCCACGGCCACGACCGGCGCGATATAGGGGAACAGCAGGAAGCCGCGGAAGATATTGCGCCCCGGGAAGGGCTCGTGCACCAGCAGCGCCGCCGCCAACCCACCGACGATCGCCAGCAGCGAGCCGCCGATGGTGTAGATGAGGGTCGTGCGGAAGATCGGCCAGAAGTTGCGCCCGCGCAGCACGGTCGCGTAGTTCTCGAGCGTGAGGTCGAACGACCACAGGTTCGTGCGCTGCAGGTCGATCAGCCGCACCTCGTGCAGGCTCATCCAGATCGTCCACAGCACCGGGATGATCACGATCAGCACGACGATCAGCACCGTGGGCGCGAGCATCGCGTAGGCCAGCCGGGACTCACGGGCCATTAACGTCGCGCGTCGGGCGCGTGGTGGCGGCGCGTGGGTGATCGCTCGTCCGCCCATAATTCTCTACCCTCTCAGGGGGCTGGTGGAGGGCGAGGCCTCCACCAGCCCCACCACCTACTGCAGGCTCTCCACCTCCGCCTGCAGCTCCTTGGCGGCCTCCTCGGGCGTCATGTTGCCGTCGAGCACCTCGCGGATCTGTGCCGGCGCCGGGAGCGTCTCGTAGACCGCGCCCACGAGGGCGCCCTGGCCCTGGCTGAAGCCCCAGCGCTTGAAGCTCTGGGTGCCCTGGACAAGCAGCTCGAGCACCTCGGGGCCGTAGATATCGCCCAGCCTGGCCTTGCGGTCGACGCCCGTCTCGAGCTCGCCCCAGCCGGCGGTCCACTTATCGGGCTCGTCGGCCGTGCCGCTGCGCATCGGCAGCTTGCCCTCGGGCGAGAGCGAGAGCCAGTCGAGGTAGCCCTCGTTGAACCAGAACTTGACGAACTCGACGGCCCGCTCGGTGTCGGCGTTGGTGGTGATGCCGAGCGAGCTGATCTGCCCGTACTGGGCGGGCTCGCCCCCGCTGCCCGCGAAGGCCGGCACGAAGCCCGAGTTCTTGGCCAGGAAGGCCGGGTCGCCGACGCACTCGGGGCAGGTGGGCAGCGCGTTGTCGCGCAGGCCCGCCATCTCATCGAGGATGAACGGCGACCAGACCACCATCGCGGCCTGGCCCGCGAAGTAGGTCGCCCTGGTCGTGTCCACATCGGCCTCGCCGCCCGGGCCGTAGCTCCCCACCAGCTCGGTGAAGGTGGCGATCGCCTCGACGCAC
>JAAXUL010000065.1 GCA_013336035.1 Chloroflexales bacterium | reverse complement strand
GTGGATGCAACTTTCAATGCGATCAAGATGCTGGTGCCGCATTCGGCGCGGTTGGAACTCTATCAGGTGCATGCGGTGACCGAGGGCACGGATGCGCAGGCCGAGGTGTCGGTGCGGCTCGAAGAAGAGGGGCGCGTGGTGACCGGGCGCGGCGCGGCGTTCGGCACCCCGGGTGCCGAACGGCCAGAGACCCCATACCCAGGTATCATCGGACAGCTGTAGCATACACCCTGCCGGTTGTCGGGAGCGTAGCACCCTGATCACAACGTGTGAAGATCGTTTTACACGCCACCCTGGCGCGCCGCCGCAGGCTCCGACCTAGTGATGCGCGCCGCCGCGAACGAAGCGGCGGCCGCGCTTGTCCTCAGGCGAGGTGTTGGCATCGCCGTGGCCGCTACCGTCATAGGTTGCCAGCTTCCGGCTGAGCCGGGCCGCGCGCCGATGAGGGCGAACAGGCTCCGCGCCGCACAGGCGAACAGCGCCGCGGGCGTGGCGGCGCGCACCCGCGCGCCCACGTCGGCGGTATGGGCCAACTCCTCGAAGTGGCAGTCTTCATCCATAGGAAGGCCTTGGTGCAATAGACCGTTCTCCAACACCGGCGGCGCTCCCAGGCGACTGGCCGGTGGTAGCGTCAAGCGCCCAGTTTGCGCCGCGTGCGCAGGAAGGTGATCACGCCATCGCGGCTGAGGAGGCCGAGGGTGTGGTGGTCGGCCAGCACCGGGAGCTGATTGACGCCGTCGCGCTGCATCGCCTCCAGCGCCAGCCACAGGTCGGCGTCCGGGCTGGTGGTCCTGAGCAGCGCGGCGGGGCGCATGGCCTGGGCGGCCGAGGTGCTCGGCCAGGCGGAGCGCGGCACGGCCGTGATGTCGTGCAGGGTCAGGAGCCCGAGGGTCTCCCCGTCCTGCTCGACCATGAAGCAGCGCTGGGTTCGCCCCAGGACCTCCTCGTCGACCAGCTGTTGCAGCGTCCGGTCGCCGGGTATGGCCGTATAGTCCCGGCTCATCGCCTCGGCCACGCGGTGGCCGGCGAGCAGGTCGTGGAGCCGTTGCTGTGTCACCTGGGCCGAGGCGGCCCCCGCAAGGAACCAGCCGATCAGGGCGAGCCAGAGCCCGCCGAGATTGCCGAGCAGGATCTCCCAGGCGCCGAGCATGACGAAGAGGTAGGCGATGCCCTGCCCGAGCCGGGCGGCGACCCGCGTGGCCCGGGCGACATCGTGGGTCAGGCCCCAGAGCGCGGCCCGCACGACGCGGCCGCCGTCCAGAGGATAGCCCGGCAGGAGGTTGAACAGCGCCAGGGTGCCGTTGATCGACGCCAGCAGGGCAAACAAGGCCCGCAGCGGCGTGGGGCCCGCGAGTGCCTGCAGCACGGCGAAGAGTACCGCCAGCGCCAGGCTGACGGCCGGGCCGGCGAGGGCGATCCGCAGCTCGGCCAGGGGACCGGCCGGCTCTGCGCCCAGCTCGGCCACCCCACCGAACAGAAAGAGCGTGATGCGCCGGACGGGGACGTGATCACGGCGGGCGACCAGCGCGTGCCCAAGCTCGTGGAGCAGCACGCTGCCGAAGAGCAGCACCGCCGAGAGCGCGCCCAGACCCCAGGTCCCGAGGGCGGGTGTGCCCGGGAGCGATTGTGTGTAGTAGCCGGTCGCCAGGCTCCAGGTCAACAGCGCAAAGACCAGAAACCAGGAGTAGTCGAGCTCGATCCGAATGCCCAGCAGCCGCCCGAGCCCGATCGTCGGGCGTTTCATGGCGGGTGTCTCCTCTCCCCAGCTGCTTTCTACACCCAGCCTACGCCACCCCGGCGGTGACACGGAGCCAATAGCCGACCAGGTAGGCCAGCCCGGCGGCGGTGCCGCCCAGCAGTAGGGTCTCGACTCCTGAGCGCAGGGGCGGCCGCTGGAGCGCGAGCCCTTTGGCTACCCCTACGGCGAAGAACGCCAGGGCTGTCGCCACGGTACTGCCGGCAAACGCCTGGGCCGGCGACAGCCCCGGGAGCAGGAAGGGGGCGAGCGGCACCAGGCCGACGAGCACGAAGGCGACGAAGGTGGCCAGGCCGGAGCGGAGCGGGTCAGGGCTCCGGGCCGGCAGCCGCAGCTCCTCGGTGAGCATGGTCTCGACCCACAGGCGCTTGTTGCGCGTAATCGTCTCGACAATGCTCTGGAGCACCGCGCCGCGGAAGCCCTTCTGGGCGAAGATCTGGCGGATCTCCTCGCGCTCACCCTCGGGGATGTGGGCGATGTGCTGCTCCTCGCGGCGCCGGGCCGCCGCGACCTGCTCGTGCTGGCTCTTGATGCTCAGGTAGTTGCTGGCCGCCATGCTGAAGCCGTCGGCGAGCAGGTTGGCGAAGCCGAGCACGATGACGACGAGCGGGGCGAAGCCGCCGCCGGTGGCGCCGGCGACCACGGCGAAGGTCGTCACGCAGCCGTCGACCGCGCCGAGGACGGCGGCGGCCAGGTAGCTCGGCGTCTGCTCGCTGGCTAGCCGCCGCTGGATCGCGGCGGGCTGGTGCTCGGCCACCAGCGCGCGCTGCTCGTCGCGCATAGTGGTGCGTAATCACCCGGGGCGCGCTACCCGCGCGCCTCCCTGAGGCCCACCCAGCCGCCCGCAAGCACCACGGCGGCGATTAGCAGCAGACCGACGATCGTGACAATCGGCGTCATCGCACACCTCCGTCTTGTTTCTGCTTCCCGAAGGCCCGGGTCGGCAGGCCCCCTGCCAGCCCGGGACATCGACGTGTCCCAGGCCTGACGGCCTGGTGGAGGCAGGGGAGCGATGGGTGGTTGGTGGGAGTGGCGGTAGGGGGGATGAGGCAGCCCCGCCTCATAGAATAACCAAACTGCCGTCGCTGTGGCAGCTTCCCTCTAGTGTAGCAGGGTGGGTGACGGCTGTGCGGATCGCTTTCGTCACGTTGCGGGATGAAACGGGAACTCTGGTTCTCTGCCTGGCACCGCGCCAGCTGAGCACGGGCATCATTGCAGCGAGGGAGCGCGGCTCCTCACCACATGACCGCAGGCACGACCCGTGCTCACCGCCGCGGGCAGTAGCCCCCGCCCACCCCTGCCGGCGAGAGCACCAGCTGCCAGAGCTGGTTGACCCGCGCGCGGAAGGTGCCGGCGCACGAGAGCAAGTAGTACCGCCACATCCGCCGAAAGCGCTCGGGGTAGCAGTCCCCCAGGTGCTCCCAGGCGCCCTCGATGTTGGCGTGCCAGCAGCGCAGGGTGCGCTCATAATCGGCCCCAAAGTTCTGCCAGTCCTCGAGGACGAAGTGGCCCTCGATCGCCGCGCTCAGCAGCCGAGGCGAGGGGAGCACCGAGTTTGGGAATACATAGCGCTCAATCCACGCATCGCGCCCGCTGTAGGCGACGTTGGCGCCGATGGTCTGCAGGAGCAGCAGACCATCAGGCACGAGGCAGCGCCGCGCCACCTCCATGAAGGTCTGGTAGTTGCGGTAGCCCACGTGCTCAAACATCCCCACCGAAAGCACGCGGTCGAACACGCCGCGAACGCGTCGGTAATCCTGCAGGCGGATCTCAACGGGCAGGCCCCGGCAGCGCTCGGACGCCAAACGCGCCTGCTCGGCCGACACGGTGACGCCGACGACCGTGACCCCGAATCGTTCTGCTAGGTACTGGGCCGTCCCACCCCACCCGCATCCGATGTCGAGCACCGCCATGCCCGGCCGCAGGTCGAGCTTGTGGCCGATGAGCTCCAGTTTCGCCTCCTGGGCCTCGTCGAGCGTCTGCGCCCTGCTCCCCCAGTAGGCGCAGCTGTAGATCATGCGACGGTCAAGCATCGCTGTGTAGAGGTCGTTGCCAATATCGTAGTGGTACTGGCCGATCTCAAACGCGCGGCGCTTGCCCTGATGATTGAAGAGGTGGCTGTCCAGGGAAAACGCGGCGGTGACGAGGGGGCTCACCCGCGCCCCGAGCCGTGCGCGGACGAGCCGGCAGAACAGCTCGGGAAGGTCGGCGCAGTCCCACCAGCCATCCATATAGGCTTCGCCAAAGCCCAGTGAGCCGCGCAGGAGTGTCTGGGAGTAGAGCCGCTCGTCGTGCACCTGAAGGTCCCAGGGGGCATCGCCGTTCACCACGACCTCGGCCTGCGCCAGCAGGCCCGCGACGCGCACCTGTGCGACCCGGGCGAGAGGACGTTGTGGGGCCGGGACAGGACGCTGTGCATATGGCTGATGGGCAGGGTCCATTCGTCTCATTGCCGTTCTCCTGGAGCATCTCAGCGCGCGCAGCAGTTACCGCGTCCGTTCCTGTGGTGCTGGCTCGGCGAAGGCGAGCGGCACCGCGCCGGCGAGCCACCGGAGGTCACCATAGGATAGCCGGACCGAGTCACGCAGGGTCCCGGCCGTGCAGGTGACGAGCTCGTCATCGGCCAGATCCATACTGGTGTAGATAGGCACGTCGAAGAGGGGCCCGAGCGGCGGGATGGCGCCGAGCGCACAGTCGGGGAAGCGTGCGGCGATCTCGGCCTCGGTGGCGAGTCGCACCACCGTTGCGCCGAGGGCCTCCTGAACAGCGTGCAAGTTGACGACGCGGGGTGCCGGGAGCAGCGTGAGCACCAGGGTCCCGTCGACCCAGAGCACGACGGTCTTGACCACGTAGCGCCCGTGCGTATGGGTGTCGTGCGCCGCCTCCTGGGCGGTGTAGTCAGTGCGATGGTGGAGATGCTCGAACGGCACGGCCGCGTCGCGCAGCAGCTCCAGCACTCGGTCAGGCCAGGTGTTCATCGGATGTCTCCTGTTCCAAGGGTTCTACGTGGGCGGCCGCCCGTAGGTGCGCCGGCGTGGAACACCGTGGTCACCCGATACGCCAGTCCTGGACGGTCAGGATGGGGTTTTTCGGGTGTCGCTTGAACAACGGCTCACCATTGGGGTCGCTCATCCTGCCCTCTTCGCTGCTCCAACGGTCCCCTCACGCGCGGTGACGCCCACCCGACGGTCGAGCAGCTGCGCGTATAGCCCGAGGTAGGCGTCGACCATGCGCTCCTGGCTGAAGGCGGCGGCGGCGTAGCGGTGGATCGCCCCCCGGTCAAGGAGCGCTGCTGCGTCCACGGCGTGCACCGCCTCGGCGAGGGTCCCGACGATAAAGCCCGTCTCCCCGTGGCGGACGATCTCGGGCACCGCCCCGCGCGCGAAGGCGATGACGGGCGTGCCACAGGCCATCGCCTCGGCCATACTCAGCCCGAACGGCTCGTCGAAGGCGATCAGGTGCAGCAGGGCTGTCGCATGGCCGAGGATCTCGTCGCGCTGCTCCGGGCCGACCGGGCCGATGTAGCGCACCCGGTCGTCGTCGAGCAGCGGCCACACCTGGCGCTGGAAGTACGCCTCGTCGTGGACGAGCCCCGCCAGGATCAGGCGCCGTCCCGCTCGGCGCGCCACCTCGATCGCCTCGACGGCCCCCTTGTCCGGGTGGATGCGGCCGAGGAACAGCAGGTAGTCGTCAGGGCGCTCCCACGGGGTGAATCGGGTAAGATCGAGCCTGTGGTGCACGGTGGCCAGATAGGTGAGCTCTGGCCGCCGGTCAGCTGCGCTGATGGCGACGTACGCGACGTGCCCGTCGTAGGCCTGGTAGGCGGGCAGGATGCGAGCGGAGGAGAAGCCGTGGATGGTTGTGAGCATCGGCGTCGCGACGAGCCGGCTGTAGGTGAGGGGCAGGAAGTCGAGGTGATTGTGGATGAGGTCGAACTCCGCGGCGCGCTCGAAGAGGGCCGCGATGTGCAGGCCCTCCCAGACCTTCGGGTCGAGGGAGGGGTCCTCCGCCAGCGGGCAGGGGCAGGTGCCGACCAGCCGGGCCCGTGTCTGCGAGTCGGCCGTGGCGAAGAGCGTGACGTCGACGCCGCGGGCCACAAGCCCTTCCGTGAGCACTGACGCGACCTGCTCCCAGGGCCCGTAGGCCCGCGGGGGCACGCGCCAGGTGATCGGGGCGAGCATCGCGATGTGCATCGCCGGGCCTCCCTTCAGCTCCCGATACGCTCTCGCTGCTCGGCAAGGCGGAGCTCGAGCAGCGCGATGAGCAGGGCCAGGGTGGACTCGGCGCCCTGCTTCTGGTTGACCATGCCAGGCTCGAGCCCGCCGCGGCAGCCGCCAGTCTGCGGATCGTAGCGGGCGAGGCTGTTGTCGTTCCGGCCCAGGGACCACCTGTTGATCGCGCTTCCCACGTGGTGCCGCACCGTCACCGGTGCCGCGCCGAGGCCGTGCCGGCCACGGGGCGCGCGGCACGCAGAGTCGCCGCGCACAGCCCCCCACCTGGGAGCGCCTCGGCCGGTAGGACGTAGGCGCTGCCGCCGTGGCGCAGGGTCTCAAGGGCCACGCTATTCAGGAGGTCCTCGTCCAGGGCCTGCTGCGTCTCGTGCAAGAGCACGTGGCCCGTCGCCTCATCATAGTGCCCCCACTGCTCCCGGTCGATAGCCACGAAGGCCGTCTCGACTTGCCCCGCGGCGGCCGCGGGAAGCAGCTGGCGCAGCGCCGTGCAGACGTGCGCAGGCGCGCTTGCCGCGACGGTCGCATAGCGCGCGACGGCGGCGCGCTGGGCCTGCTCGGTGGATGGGCGCACGATCGCCCAGGCCCGCGTCCCAAGCTCGGCCGGGGCCAGGCGCTCCGGGCTCCCGACAATGGTCGCGTCCAGGATGGTGGGGTGGCGGCTGATGGCCCGGTAGATCGCCAGCAGGTAGTCGACGCCACAGAGCACGAGCGGCTCGCCGGGGTCAGGCAGCACCTCGTGTAGGGCGCGATCGATCTGCCGGCAGTAGTGCTGGAGCTGCGGCTTCAGGTGGTCGGCGGCGTCACCCTGGCCGTGAAAGATGGCGCCGCGCGCGCCGCCCTGTCCCGGAATCCCGGGGTGCAGCTGGCGCTGCGGCGCGAACTCGGTATTCTGGAGGAACGCGTCGAGCCCCGCCGGCGCGCCGGGCAGCGCAAGGGGCGTGAGGGAGGCGCCCACGCCGTGAAACAGGCGGATCTCTCCCTTGCTGAGCGCGAGCAGCGCGTAGGTGGGGGACCGGGTCACGAGCGGCAGCAGCGGCTTCAGATGCAGCCGCGTCCCAAGCACTGCCAGCTCGGGCACCGGGTCGGGCAGGCGCTCGACGACCACGTGATCAGGTCGGGCCAGGTAGACGAGTGGCGCGTGGTCGTTCGCCTGGTGCTCGAGATCGTCGGCCAGCGCCCAGACCGCGTCCACGAGCCGTGCGGATGTCGCCGAGCCGAGGCCCTGGGCCGGCAGATGGTCTTGCAGGTGGCGGAGGAGCTGCCGCAACCGCGTTGCCGCTAGGCGCCCGCCTTCCTCGCCAACTGGCAAATAGATCGACAGACAGGGCTCCGCCGCGGGCGCGGCGAGGCGCAGGAGCTTCGCGCGTGTGAGATGCACAAGCATCAGCGCCACCTCCTCGGTGAGCTGGCCAGCGCTGCCGCACCCTTACCCTGACGATGGAGCGGGGAGCACGCGAGACGTGCGCGGTGGGGTGGTGCAGCGGGTCCGGCGGGCTGCGCCAGCTCGGATGGGCCGCAGGCCATGACCTGCTGCTGGCTGGCCGGCTCGCAGCCGTGCCCGCGCAGGGCGGCCGGCCAGCAGCGAACCGAAACAACGCTGCATGTCAGGTCTCCGGCACTACCAACACTGTCCAGCCGGGTCTACGCCGAGACCTGCTCCGGCTGGAGCTCGATCCGCTTCGCCTGCGGCTCGATCCGCTTGGGGAAGGTGACCTTCAGCACGCCGTCGGCGAACGTGGCCTCGGGCTTGTCGAGGTCAGCGGTCTCGGGCAGCCCGATCCGGCGGAGGAAGGCGCCCGCATGCACCTCGCGGCGGATGAAGTGCTCCTCCTTCACCTCCGCGCTGGCATGCCGCTCGCCCTTGATCGTCAGGGTGGTGCCGCTAATGGTGATCTCCACCTCGTCACGCTTGACGCCGGGCAGGTGCGCCTCCACGACCACGGCGCTGTCCGTCTCGTAGACGTTCACCGCGGGCCGCTCGCGCATGCCGGCGAGCCAGTCACTCCCAGGACGCATCAGGGTCTCGTCGAAGAGCCGGTTCAGGTTGTCGCGCAGCGCGACCATCTCCCGGAAGGGATCCCAACGCTCGATGCTCATGGCAATCCTCCAGTGCGCCACCGAGGTGAAGTGCGCACGTCCCAGGCAGGGTCGTCTGGGTAGCGTGTATGGCCGGGGCGCGCGGACCCCGTGCTCGATGACCTACCAGCGATAATCGATCATACCTACACGCTCTGGCTCCCCATGGTGCGCCTCGTTCCGTGCAGATCGCGCTGCATCCGTACCGATGGCCGTTCCGAAGCAGGACGCGTTTGTGCAAGCTGCGGACGGGCCGCACCCTCACGCCCAGGCGTAGAGTGAGGCGAGCATGAGGAGCCCCGTATGCACAAGCAGGGCCCAGCCGTACGGGAGACGGGCCGCGGGTCGCCGCATGATCTCGGTGCGCATCGGCGTGCTCCTTGCGCGACGGAGCGAGTGGTCAGGCGGCTATGGTCGGCGCAGCAGGCGCGGCTGTCACACTACAACCGGGCTGAGCAGGGCCGCGATCGCCCGGCCGAACTGCCGCGCGCTCTGAGGGCCATCGCCCGTGACGATGGTGCCGTCCACGACGACCCCCGGCCCGCCATAGTGCGCGCCGTGGCGCTGGATGGTCGCAACCTCGGAGCGCGAGACGGTGGCCTGTTTCCCCGTGAGCACGCCGGCGTTGGCGAGCACCACAGGGGCCAGGCAGATCGCCGCGACGATCTTGCCGCGCGCCTGCATCGCGCGGGCGAGCTGCAGCGCGCGCTCGTCGTGATAGAACTGCTGCACCCCAGCCCCACCCACAAAGACGACGGCGTCGAACGCCTCCGGCTGGACCTCAGCCAGGGTCAGCGCGGGGGTGGTGCGCCCGCCGAGCATCCCGGTACAGGGCTGCGTGGTGGTACTGGCGACGACGACGGCGTGGCCGGCCACTTCGAGCACTACCCGGGTCTCGAACAGCTCCTCGTCGCGGAACTGTGCGGGCGGGATGATCATGACGATCTGGCACATCGCGCGACCTCGCTTTCCGTGCCGCCATCGTGGTGTCTCTGGCGGAAGGTTGCGGCGACGAGCGATCGCACGCGCATCACGCTGGCCCGGCAGCGGTGACGAGCGTAGCCCAGCGTCCACGACGACCCATCGGGCCAGGCTGTCATGCAAGCGATTTGGGGAGGGGGAGGGTGGGATGCGCGGGGAGCACAGGCAATCAATGGGGGATGATCGTCCCCTCAGCACCCTGAGTATACGGTGATGCGGGGTTCGTCGGCGAAAGGAAGCGGCAACCCGGCGAGATCGTTTCTTTACCCTCGTGAGCGGGTCGAAGCCGGCCAGACCCTCGCGCAGCACATAGCGCGCGGCCTGAATGCGGCTGGCCAGGTGGAGCTTGCCGGAGCCCCGAGCTCCGTCAGGGCTCGAGCACCCCCTCGGTCTGCCCATCGATGCCGATGCGCACGGTGTGCACCTCAGGGAACTGCAGCAGCGTGCGGGTGATCTGTTCCCTGATCAGCTGCGCGCGCAGCGCATCGCCGCCGTAGGCCTTCAGCGCCGGCGAGAAGTACGCCGTGGCGACCCCATCGCTGATGGTGAGCCCCTGGAGCGCGACCTGCAGCCCCCTGCTCCCCGCCCTGGGTAGCTCAGCACCTCCGCCGGCGTTGGGATGGCCGTACGGAATCTCCGTATTCGCAAGTTACGTGAGACAGGATCTCCGTATTCGCAAGTTACGTGAGACGAGGTCGGTCTCGATGCGGCGATCTCTGGCCCAAGACGCCGATTTCAGCCGGTTTTCGGCCGATCTGGGGCGATTCTCTTCGCAAGTTACGTGAGATCCGACACGTGCGGGCGGTGATGTCCAGGACAACCCCGAGTAGGCCAGTGACCGTCCCGTCCCGGTCGTGGAGCGGCTCGATCGTCAGGTCGTAGAGCGGCTCGATCGTCAGGTCGTAGATCGTCTCGTCCTCGTGGTGGCGCAGCCGATGCTCGGCGTGCGCGCCACGGCCCTGCTGGAGCACACCTCGTTTGAGGGCCGTCAGGACCTCAGCGCGCTCTGCGGGAAAGATCTCCGCGTCGGTCTTGCCCAGAACCTGCTCGGAGGGCAGGCCCATCTGGATGTTGGCGGCCCAGGTGTAGCGCAGGTCGGCGTCCTGGGCGAAGAAGGCGATCGGCAGATGGCGCAAGATGAGCTCCAGGCGCTCTGCGCTGGCCCGGAGGGCGAGCTCAAGGTCGCGCCGGCGGGTGAGGTCGTGCATCGTGAGCTGCGTGAGATTCGGCGCGAGCGGTTGGAGGGCATACTCGACCATGCAGTGCCCACCATCGGGACGCCGCAGCTGCCACTCGCCCGTGACGGCCCGTGGCTCGGCTTCGCGCCTGACGGCGGAGGGTCCAGACTCGATGCTGGTCGCCGCGCCCTCCAGATCGGTCAGGCGCATCGTCAGGAGTTGCTCCCGACTGCGCCCGAGCATGCGGGTCAGGGCCTCGTTCACCTGGAGCAACTGCCCCTGCTCGCTGATGAGGGCGATGCCGTCGAGGCTCTGCTCGAAGAGCGCACGGTAGCGCTGCTCGCTCGCAGCGATGGCCTGCTCGGCGTGAACCCGGTCGGTGACGTCACGGGTGACGGCGAGCACGGTGGCGACCGAGTCATCCGGGGCGACCTCGGGTACGAGCTCGGCATCGTAGAAGTGGACATCGCCAGCGGCAGAAAAGGCAAACTGGGTCTGGGCGGCCTGTCCCGTCGCGAACACGTCGGCGAGGGCGCGGTCCCATTGGGCGACCAGGTCGGGCGGCATCCCCAGCTCCTGGTTCATCTTGCCCAGGAAGCGCGCCGCCGCCAGGCCGGTGGCCCGGGTGACGGAGGCACTCACGAAGAGATGGCGGTGAAGGCGATCAAAGCGCGCGATGACTCCGGGGAAGTGCTCCAGCAGCCCTTCAAGATCGGCGAGTCGCGCTTCGAGGGCAACGATGCGGGCGCGCAACCCATCCGGCGTCGCGTCGGGTGGGACTGGGACAGGGGTGGGAGGATCAGTCATCGTCGACCTCTCTCCCTGGAAGGCGGTCATCCGGCCACCGCTCCGGGGCGCAAACCACGCGGCCCAGGCCCTGTGGCGGAGGTGTGGTGCGAGCGCCGGCTGGATGTTGGGGACATCACAGGGTAGCCGTACGATAGCACGACAGCTCACCGCGAGGGAGCACAGGTCGTATCACGCGGCGTGATCAAGTGTTTACCTACGAGCCTACTATGCGTCTGAATAGCGAGGTTGTTGAGCCAGGACTCTTCCACCTGAAGTGAGAGGAGCACATCGATGTACAAGCTGTTAGCGAAGCTGGCGCGAAGCGCTATCGCCCCTGCCCTCCTGAGACTCGCCATCATAGCGCTTAGCGGCTCGCTCCGCGCCCTGGCTCAAGCTGCCTCCCCGCTGAGATCACCGGCTCGACCTGGGAGCTGGTGACCCTGACGCCTGCCGGCGACGCCGCCGAGGATACGACCGGTGGCGAGATTACGCTGAGCTTCGGCCCCGAGAATGCGGTCAGCGGCTCCGGTGGCTGCAACACTTACCGCTCGAGCTATACCACCACGGGCAGTAGCAGCATCGGCCTCGGGCTCGCGGCGGCGACGCTGATGGCCTGCGACGAGGCACAGGGCTCCCGCGAGAGGCACTTTTTCATCGCCCTGGATGTGATCAGTAGCGATCGCCTCGCCGGCAGCCGGCTCACCCTGAGCGCCGACGACGGAACCGAGCTCAGCTTCACCGCGCAGGCTACCGCGGCTGGCGCGGGCGGGGCCACCGCAACGCCGCCGGCGACGCTCCCCAGCACGGGCGGCGAGGGCCAGGCGGTGCTCTGGATGGTGCTGGCCGCGGCCCTTCGCGGTGGCACAGGACTGGCCTTCCATCGCGGGGCTCCGCGGTGATCACTGTGCGTATGGCCGCGACCACGATGCTGAAGATCGAATTCCACGGCCGCACCGAACTGGAGCCCTGCAATGGGCGCAATGCCCTGCACGCCCGGAAGTTGGGCGCCCACGGCCTCACCTACGTCTCGCCACTACCGCCGGAGCAGCAGCACCCGACTGACCTTCCCGAGTGGCTCATCGTGGACGGCTCGACCGAGGCTGTGGCTGCCTTTGGGCGCGGAGCGTACGGGGTGATCGCCCCAGGCACTGGCTGGGCAAGCACCGCGGCGCGGCGCATCCTTGCCTGCATCCGCGACCGCATGGCCTGTGACGGGCCAGCGCGCCCTGCCACGGCTGCGGACGTGCGTCAACCAGCCGAGAGAGCGTAACGCTGGTGAAGGGCCTAGCGCTCGGTGACGAGCTGGAAAAGGTTGCCCCACGATGCAAGAGACGCCCTCCTCAGCGCTCGACGCGACGGCACCTCACGCTGTACTGGCTGGGGGTGCGCTGTCCGTGTTGGCCTTGCTCATTGAGCTAGGCCTGATGCTGCTCGCTAGCGGCGACACCGTCAGCCGGACGACTGCCCGGCTGCACCGCGGATCGGTGAGTCGCCGGCCTTTGTCGCCTTTCTGCCCGCCTTCTGGCTGTTGGTGACCGGAACGACGGCCCTAATCAGCCTGACGGAGTTGGCCAGCGGGGGCCGGGAGATTCGGGAGCGCCCCGCTGGTCGACACAGCAAGCGCGATCACGATGATCCCGCTCACCGTGCTGGTAGGCGCGGCCAGCTCCTGCGGCCTTGCACGGCTTGTACCCACGGCCCGGTAGAGCGCGCCGCAGTTCAAACAACTGATGCCACTGTCAACTGATGCCACTGCTTTCTTCGCCCGGGCGAGCTTTCTCGTGTACATAGCCGTACTGGTGCGCGCAGGTCCATCCTTCATCACCGACCACCTCAGAAAGGTCCGATACTGCTCGAGGGCACTGGCACGGTAACGGCCGGCATAGTTCAGCTACAACCAGGCGTTAGGCAACGCTCAGGAATGCGCGCTCTGGTGCCCTAGAATGCTGAGGCATCAGACCGCGCATGACAATGTCCTTTAGCCGACAGCTGGCGTCGAGTGTGGCTGTCACTGATGTTGGTCGGCCGACTATACGAACCGACATGATACTGCCGGGGGGTGAGTAGGCCCCCCGGCAGTTGTGGCCTACAGGTGATCTACTTCTGTGTTCCTGCAACCACCCAGGCGATGAAGTTGTCGGTTGAACTGCCCGTCCGCTCAGCCAGGGTATGGCCCTGCCCCCAGACGGTGGCGAAATCAACGTCCTCGACGCCAGCATAGTCTTGGAGCGCCAGCGCGAGGTTCAGTTCCACGGTGGTGGCCGTGTCGCCCTGCTTGATGCCGGTACGGATGCGCCAGTGCGGTGCGACCGTCGATGTCTGGTAGCCCTCGTAGGAGGGCAGCAGGTAGTATATGGGGTTGTAGGCGTTCATGCGGTACGTGATGCTGTTGCCGAGCTTGTCGAGCGCCTGCACGTCGGTTGCGTACGCCTCCACGTACGCCGCATCCCAACCTGTATACGTGGCATACGCCGCCTGATTGGTCGAGAGAAGCTTCGCCAAGACGGGGTCAAAGTGCAGGGAGTCGCTCGCAGCGGTGCCGAAGACATCGTTCTCAGCCTGGCTGCGGTCGAGGCTATCGAATGCGGCCACGCTCTTGGAAGGGTTCTTCTGGCTCGTGACAAAGCTCGCAAGGCTGGTGATCGTGGCGGTATTGGTGGCGGCATCGTAGGTGACCCACTGCCCATCCGTATTCAGCGCATCAATGTAGTCCTGCGCCGTCTGATAGGTTGTGGAGGTCGCTTCCGTCGATCCACCAGGCATCGCGCCGGCGGGCGGGGCGCCCCCAGGCACCGCGCCGGCTGGCGGCGTACCGCCCGGAGCCGCTCCGCCACCAGCGAACCCACCGTCGGGGCTAAAACCACCGGAGGTTGCCGTATACGGAAAGGTCGTATCGGCCAGGAAGGTATTCAGCGACTCTTCGACCGTCGCAACCACGCGGTCGTAGTAGCTCCCGGCCGCGTAGATCCCGCTAGCGCTCTGCTCAAGCGTCAGGACAGTACCCTGCTCGTCTTTGATGCCAAGCCCGTTGATATAGTCCGCATACGACGCCGCCAGGTCTTTTGACAGCGCGGAGGTCCAGGTGCCATCGGCGCGCGTGCCGGTGGACACGTACTGGCCCATATTCCATTCATAGGCCTCATCAGCATAGTCCAGGCTGGTGATGGGGCACCAGGCCATCACTCCGCTCACGGCATCGCTGATGGGATGCCCCCCAGCATCGTACATCGCCGCGCCGATCGACTCCAGGTAGGGGACATACAGCTTACTGTCGCCGGTGGCGCCGATCACCGTGCTCTGCGCTCCGCCGCCGCTCATCCCGAACACAAAGATGTTGTGGGTGCTCCCAGGCAGCGCAGCCTGGTTATAGCGGAGAAAGCGGATCGCGGCCTTGAAATCGGTGACGCCCCAGGGCGCGCCGCCACTATAGGTCAGCGTTCCGCTGGAGTCATAGCCGTTCGCGCGCCCGCGCGCGCCGGCATAGACATAGATGAAACCAGCCTTCAGGTAGCTGGAGAGGCCATCATAGCTATAGTCCGTGGGCGCCGGCTGGGCCGCGTAGCCGACCGTGTTGATCGGCAGTACCATCGGCGCCGTCTCAGGGGTAAAACCATTGATGCTGCCCTGCGCATTCAACTCGGCCGTATAGGTGCCATCGCCATTGGCCGTCGCAGTCAGATAGGCGCCGGGGACATAGATGCCCAGGGTTTCGTAGTCCTTGGTCTCTGGCGTAGCGGCGTACGGCACACCAATCTGCCAGTAGACGTCGTTGTCCGCGTCGTACTGCCAGGCTGCGTTGTTGAACGTGAGCGCCGTGGCGTAGGCGTCATCTTTGGAGGAGTCCAACATTGCCTCGTTGGTTGCCGAAGCCGCCGTGGGTGGCATCTCTGTGCTTACCACCGTCGCTGGGACACCGGTTGCTTCTGGCAAGACCGCTGTCAGGGTGACGGTCGGCGTAGCCTGGGGAGCGGTTGGGGGGCTACTACAAGCGCTGATGCTCAGGACGACGAACAGGGCCAGGAGCAGAACCGGGGGCTTGGTCACGATGCGCTTCACAAGGGTGTCTCCTTCGGCGGTATGCGCGCATGATCCGGCTTCCACCTACACCCAGGAAGGGTAGCGGAATCAGGTTCAGATCTCGTGTAGGGCATGTTGTAGATGGCTAATACTCGGAGGTGATAGGCAGTGGGAGCTGCTCACCAACCGCCTACCACAGACCCGATTATGGTTCTAAGGCATTGTAATGCGCGTTAAGCTCGATCAGTGAGCTGTCCCCAAGGCGCAGACCATAAGATTCTGGCCTATGGGTCACAGTGGATACAGCTCGTCGATCGCGCGCTGCACGTCAGGGTCGATCGGGGCCACACCCGGCCGTGGCCGCCCCGCCCCGCGCCGGTCTCCCTCGTCAGGCAGCAGCGGCTCATTGCCGGCGGGCTCCGGCGGCAGCGGGCCGGCTGGGAGCAGGAAGTCGGGCAGCTCGGCCTCGGGCAACGTGGCGGGGCGCAGCGGCGCCGGGGCCGGCCAGGGGTAGGGCCCCGGGCGGCGTATCGTGTCCGGCACCTGCTCGATGAAGCAGCTCAGGAGGGCCAGGGGATCGCGCAGCGAGGCCTCGGCGAGGAGCACGCGGAAGCGGATTTTGTGGATGCACCATGGGTGCCGGCCAGCCCGGCAGGAGCAGCCTTCGGCGGTGGTCACGTTCTCCAGCTCGGGCTCAGACTCGGACTGGAAGCGGGCCTCGATGCCGTCGAAGGCGATAAGGGGCGGCAGATCGGGCTTCTTGAGCAGGTTGGTGATCACCCGCTGGGCGGCCTCGTCGTCGCGGTAGAGCTCTTTGAGCAGCAGCGTGATGGCGATCTGCACCGGCGTGAGCTTCACGCGCTCGCTGGGTGGGGCTGGGGCGAGGATGGCTACGGTGGACATGTCGGCTCCGAAAACGGAACGTGGCGCCATCGGGGCGCCACGACTGCAAGCGGTTGGTGCAAGGTTAGAGGCCGGCGGTTTCGGTCTGATAGGACCTGGGGGCCAGGGCGCGGCCGGCGTCCCGGCTCTGCATCGCGGTGAGCTTGGCCCGGCTGAGCTTCCCTTTCAAGTCTTCCAGGCCAGCCCGGTAGCTGGCGTCGGCCGTGGGGGGCAGGGTGGCCAGCGTGGTCTCCACCTGGCTGTGGATGCGCTGTAGGTTGGTGACGGTGACGTCGAGTTCGGTGGTCAGGCGGGCGAGGTCCATGGTCGGGCTCCTGTGTGGCTAGGCGTGTGGGACGTGAGGAACGCGGTGGCCAACTCGGCCGCGCGCTCCTGGAGAGGGATGCCGGACCACCGGCGGCCGTTGGCCTCCGGCGCGCCGGGGAAGAAGCGGGCGAGATCGGCCCGGCTCACGTGGGCGGAGATCTGCACGCGCTCGAGGTCGAGGATCGGGCCGATGCTCGTCTCCACGAAGATCACGAAGGTGTCGGTGTAGGTCGTCGCAAGGCGGTGGGTGTGCTCCTGCGCCCACCACTCGCCGGGGTCGCTCCGCTCGATGACGGCGCGCAGGAGCGGCACCTTGTGGCGGTAGAGCTGCGGTCGGACCTTGGCCTCGCGGTTGAGCAACAGGAGGGCCACGGCCAGGCCGTCCCGGCTCGCCTGGAGCTGCCGGCGAGCAGCGGGCGTGTCGAGCTGGGGGTAG
>JAAXUL010000552.1 GCA_013336035.1 Chloroflexales bacterium | reverse complement strand
CGCTCACCTGGGCGCTCACCGCCCTGGCCGACAGCGTGCTCGGCCCGGCGCTGCAGCACGGGCTCAACAGCGCCATGGGCGCGGCGCTGCTGAGCGGCGCCCTGAGCGGCGCCATCGGCGGGCTCGGGGGCGCGTGGCTTGCGGCTGGTGGGTGGGGCACCACGAGCGGGGTGGACCCGGCGCAGCTGGACCCTGGCGCGCTGGTGCGAATCGGCGGGCGGTGGTTGGCCGGGTGTGCGCTGCTCGGTTCGTTCGCGGGGCTGGTGCTTCCGCTCCTGGCGGCGGCGCCGTCGCCCTGGATGAGCGAGTTTGCCCCGCCTATCGTCTTCGGGAGTGTGAGCGGCGCCGGCGGGGGGCTCCTGCTGGCCTGGCTGCGGGGCGAGGCGCGCGACCGCGCCCGGCAGCGGGCGCGGTGGGGCGTGTATGGCGCACTGCTCGGGCTGGTGCTGGCCTATCTGCCGGCCGCGCTGTTTCGGTACGCGTCCCCAACGACAGCGGTGCTGATCCTCGCCGGCTGTGTCGGCCTCGGCGCCGGGATCGGGCAGGATGCGGCGACGCCGGGGCCTGGTCGCTCGCTCTGGTGGCCGGTCGCAGTGACGATCACGGCCGGCGTGGCATGCATCGGCGCGTTCTGGGCTACCGGCGACAGCTGGTTCGGCCCGCCATTGGTGCGGAGCTGGCAGGGGCTTGCCGGCGTCGTCACCGCGAGCAGCACCAGCGTGATCGCTTTCCTCGCCGGAGGGGTGTGGGGCCTGCCGCTGGTGCTGCTCGCGGCCCGGGCGTGGCCGCGCCCGGGTGAGCTGCGCGGGAGCTACGAGCGCCCGCCAGACGGCGCGCCGCGCACGATGGCGCTTGGTGCGTGGGCCGGGTGGGTGGTGTTGAACGGCGTGGGCTTCGCGCTAGCGGCTGTGGTGGAACCACTCACGAGCGAGCCCCTCCGCGCGTGGCTCGCGGCGCTGCTGAGCCGCCCCCCGCTCCAGGTGGTGGGCGAGCAACAATTGCTCCAGGTGGTGGACGAGCAACAACTGCTCTCGCTGGGGATCAGCATGCTCTGTGTCGCCGTCTGCCAGGCGGTGCTACTCCAGGTCACGCGCGGCCAGGGTGTGCGCTGGCTTGCGTTGACGGCGGCCGGACTCCTTATGGGGTCGCCGCTCGGCTGGCTCGTTTGCAACATGCTCAGTGGCACGTGGCCCATGGATGTCATGCTTGGCTTTGGCACAAGCATGACGGTCGCCACGGTGCTACAGGGGCTCACCTTCGGGCGCGGGGCGCCGCGTTGGCTGGGGTTCGCGCTGCTGGGAGCCAGCACGGGGATGCTCATCACGATGCCGCTCCAGAGCCCATACTTCTGGCCGGAAGCCATACGTGACGGGCCATGGCCGCATGTCCTGACGAGCGGGGGCCGCGGTCTCGTCTTTGGCGTCGTCACGGGGATGACCCTGGCGTACCTGGCGCGAACGGGCCGGCACCTACCTTCCGCATGCTCATTGGACAGTGTTTCCGGCTGAAGCTGCCCGCTGAGCATGGGTGAGTGCGCTATACAACACGATGGCCGTGGCCAACCCGTAGATCAGCCCACCGCCAATTGTTATTCCCGCCCATTTGCCGACCGCCTCTATCCAGGAGTCCGGTGTCGTTGGGGCGGCCGCCGGCCCAGCCTCGGCAAGCAGCGCTTGATACACCCGGGTATAGATGTCCCAGAATACCGGGTAGCCTGCCCCCACGCCGAGGATGCTCGCGAGCACCCACCAGAGCCCCGGCAGGCGCAGCCGGCTGCCTGGGAGCAGCGATGCGAGCCACTGCATGCTTCCCACCAGGAGCCCGATCGTCCCCCCTGCGGCAGCAAATTGCATTGCCTGACTGGGAAAGAGCGGGTCAAAGCGCCAGAACACCGCCGTGCCGGCGATAAACCCGGCGCCCAACCCCACCAGGGTGAAGGGGAGCCACCAGGCGATGCCCAGCAGGTGGAAGACCAGCGCTGACTGGACGACCACCAGGGCCATCACGTTTCCGCTCAGCAGCAGCGCGGCGCAGCTACCGAGCAGCCAGAGCGCGGCGGCGCGCCATGGGTGGGCCAGGAGCTTCTGTCGGTGCTCGTCCATCACGCTCACCTCCGTCGCCCACGTACAAACGCCGGCAGTGCGGCTCTGCGAGCGGCTATGCCGCCAGAAGCGTCCGCACCTTCAGCAGCATGGTCTCGAGGTCGATCGGCTTGACGAGATAGTCGTCACAGCCGGCCCGCAGGGCGCGCTCGATGTCATCGCGGGTCACGTGGCCGGTCACCGCGATCACGGGGACATGAGCCAGGTGGGCGCTCGATTTGATCTGCGCCGTCGTACTCCAGCCGTCGAGGCCGGGCATCGCCAGGTCCATCATGATGAGATCGGGGGCTTCGCGCATGCTCAGCTCAAGGGCCTGGTGCCCGTCGCCCGCCATCACGACCCGAAAGCCGCTGAGCTTGAGCATGTGGGCGATGATGGTGCGGTTGTCGAGGTTATCGTCGACGACGAGGATGGTCTGCATAGGGCTTCCTGGGTGTGTAGCTGCGGGTGTACGATCGCGTTAGGTCATCATGACACTGTGACCATCATGGGCGCTCGTGTGGGCTGCCCCTCCGGCGCCACGGCGGGGAGGCGGACGGTGAAGGTGGTGCCACGGCCGGGCTCGCTGGTGACCCCGATCGCGCCGCCGAGGGCCAGGCACAGCTGCCGGCTCAGGGCCAGCCCCAGGCCGGTGCCCTCATAGCGCCGGGTCACCGAGGCGTCCACCTGGCTGAACGGCTGGAAGAGCCGCCCCAGGTGCTCGGGCGCGATGCCGATCCCCGTGTCGCGTACCTCGAACACAATCCATGATGGCGCCTCGTCCACGGCCGCTCCAGCCTGGTCGTCCGCTGGGAGCGCCTCGCGCCAGGCGCGCAGCGTGATTGCGCCGCCCTCGGTGAACTTGGCGGCGTTGGAGAGCAGGTTGATCAAGATCTGGCGCACCTTCCCCGCATCGGTCACGATGCCGCCGAGATCCGATGGGCAGAAGACCTGTAGCACATTCCCCTGGCGCTGGGCGAGCGGGGCAACCACGTCGGCCGCCTCGTGCGCCAGCGCACGCACGGCCACCTCGGCCATGGTCAGCTCAACCCTGCCCTGCTCGATCTTCGAGAAGTCGAGGACGTTGTTAATGAGGGCCGTCAGGTGGCGACCCGCGGCCACGATACGCTCCAGCGGCTTCAGCTCCGGGTCGTCGAGCTGAGATGTGTCGCCCGTCAGCAGCATCAGCTGGGCGTAGCCGAGGATGGCGTTGAGCGGCGTGCGCAGCTCGTGGCTCATCGTGGCGAGGAACATGCTCTTGGCCTGGCTGGCGGCCTCGGCGGCGGCCTGGGCGCGCTGGGCCTCCTCCTCCGCCTGGCGGCGGCGCAGCAGATCGGCGGTCAGCTGCTCCTGGTGGGCCAGGCTGGTCTGGAGCGCCGCGTTGCGCTCTTCGAGGGCCTGCCGCTGCGCCCGCAGGCTCTCGACCATGTGGTTGAAGGCGGCGGCCAGCACGCCCAGCTCGTCGCGGCTGACCACGGCGACGGGGCCTTCGAGGTCGCCCGTGGCCACCTTGCCCGCGGCGCTCCTCAGCCGGCCGATGCGCCGGGCGATATCCCCGGCGAGCAGCAGCCCGATCACCGTCGAGATGATCAGGGTCAGCAGCGTGTCGAAGAGAATAAAGCTGCGGGCCGTGTCATAGGCGCGCTGCACCACGGCGAGGTCCTCGTCGGCCTGGAGCCGGCTTTCGTCCGCCAGATCCGCGATCGCAGTCTCCGCCTCGCGGTAGAGCGGGTTCATGCGCGAGTAGAATGGTCGCACGGAGCCAAGGGTATTCTGGGCCGCGTCAGGGATAAACTGCTCGTGGTTGGCCTCGACCAGGGCGTGCCAGGTCTGCTCGACCGCACTGTAGTGCACGTCCTCGCTCGCCGCATTGATCAGCGGCCGGTAGGCGGCGAGGTCCTCGTGCATGCGCTGCTCAACCTCGCCCATACGCTCGAGGCTGCGGGCCTTATCGGCGGCGCTGGTGTAGAGGAGGTACTCGAGCTGATTGATGCGGTACTCGTTGACCCCGGCCTTGAGGGCGGCCACGCTGGTGAGCGAGGGGATGGTGTGGGCCGCGACGGAGCTGGCGCGGGTGTTCATTACCGCCATCTGCTGCGTGGCGACGTAACCCAGCACGATCAGCAGAACAAGGTCGAGGGCGAGGGCTCCGAGGAGCTTGGCACGGATGAGGAACAACATAGCTACGGGTTTGCCTCAAGCGCGAGGAGCTGTTCGACCGAGATACCGATGGCGATCTCGCCCTGGAAGACGGAGCCAGTGATCTGGCCCTCGGCACGCTCGGCGGCCAGCCGGTAGGCCCGCGCCGGCAGGGGGATGGAGTGAACGCTGGGCACGAGCGCTGTAGCGTTCGCCAAATAGAAGCGCACAAAGGCCGCGACCTCCGCCCGGTCGAGGGCGTCGGCCCGCACATAGATGAAGATCGGGCGGGCGAGCGGTCGGTAGGCCCCGCTCGTGATGGTCTCCGCCGAGGGGGTGACACAGCCGGCCCCGCTGTCGATGGCAAGGGTGCGGAGCTGACCGGCATAAACGACGCTGTAGGCGTAGCCGAAGAAGCCGAGACCCTGTGGGTCGTCGGCGAGATCCTGGGCGATCAGGTAGTCATCCTCGCTGCCGAGATAGTCGGCCCGCATCCGCCCCCCCTCGCCGACGATCGCGGCGCTGAAGTAGTCGTACGTGCCCGAGTCGGCGCCGGGGCCGTAGAGCTTGAGCGGCAGGGCCGCCCACGTGGGGCGCACATCGTGCCAGGTGGTGATCCGCCCCTCGCCCGCCGGCTCCCAGACGCGCCGCAGCTCATCGACGGTCAGGCAGGTGGCCCAGTCGTTGCGCGCGTTGACCACCACCGCGATCCCGTCGTAGGCGATGGGCAGCTCGACGAAGGCGATCCCGGCCGCCGCGCAGTCCGCGGCCTCGGGCGTTGTGATTGGGCGCGAGGCGTCGGCGATGAGGATCTCGCCGGCGCAGAAGCGCCGGAAGCCGCCGCCGGTGCCGCTGACGCCAAGGTTGATCTCAACACCAGGCGCCAAGCTGCGGAAGGCGTGGGCGGTCGCCTCGGTGATCGGGAAGACCGTGCTGGAGCCGTCGATCGAGATGCTGCCGCGGAGGGTGACCAGCTCGGTGCTCGATGCGGGTGTCACAAGCACCAGCGTCGGTGTGGCCAGCGGCATCGAACTACTGGCTATCGTAGCTGCGGGGGGCGTTGCTGTTGTTCCGGCCCGCGTTGACGGGGCCGGAGCGGCGGAGGGGGCCGCGCCACAGGCGGTCAACAGCACGGTGGCGAGCAACACAAGCGTGAGGCTGCGGCAGACGATCACACCTATCCTGGCACGACGGCGCCGCGGACACGGGGCGCGCCCCAGGCCGGCGCCTCGTCGTCCCCACGGCTGAGCGGGCTTCGCAGGTCAGGACCATTCTAGCGGGTCGAGGTTAAGGCGGTATTATGCGCCGGTGAACAGCTGACCATGCCTGGCGCCGCCGGCCAGGCCAGCGCGTCGGCCCCTCCGTTTACCAATCCGTTTACCAATACTTAACCCTCGCTTAACCCGTGTGCGCTACACTGGGGAGATGGCGCGATACAGGTTATCAGGCTGCCGAAGAGAGACCATGCGATGGACTGGTACGAAGACGAAGTTCGCCTGCTCGAG
>JAAXUL010001385.1 GCA_013336035.1 Chloroflexales bacterium | reverse complement strand
CCGCGGCCCACTTCGAGGCCCTGGGCGGCTACGAGCGCGAGCACCGCGTCGCCGCCGTCCTCGACGGGCTCGGCCTTGGCAAGGTGGCGCCCTCGACGCCCGTCGCCGCGCTGAGCGGCGGCCAGAAGACGCGCCTCGGGCTCGCCACGCTGCTGCTGCGCGAGCCCGACCTGCTGCTGCTCGACGAGCCGACCAACCACCTCGATGTCGCGGCCCTCGAGTGGCTCGAGGGCTTCATCAGCGCCTACCCGCGGGCGGCCCTGATCGTCTCGCATGACCGGGCCTTCCTCGACCGCACGGTGCGGCGGGTGCTCTACCTTGACCCCGAGACGCGCGCCGTGCGCGCGTACCCCGGCGGCTACAGCGCCTTCGCCGCAGCCCGCGCCCAGGAACGCGAGCAGCAGCAGGCGGCATGGAAGGACCAGCAGGAGTACGTGGCGCGAGTGCGCGCCGACATCGCGCGCATGAAGGGCAGTGCGAGCGGCCTCGAGAGCACGCGCACGCCCGTGGGCGACCACGACATGAAGTGGGTCACAGGCGGCTCGCAGAAGGTCGCCGCGAAGCAGGCCAAGCAGGCCAAGGCGCGCGAGCGCAAGCTCTCGCGCTACCTGGCCGCGGACGAGCGGGTTGAGAAGCCGCGCCAGCGCTGGGGCATGAAGCTCGACTTCGGCGAGCCGCCGCCCGGCGGCCGGGCCGTGCTCAGCGTCGAGGGGCTGCGCTTCGCCTACCCCGGCGGCCCCGAGCTGTTCGGCGGCCTGGACCTCGAGCTATGGCACGACGAGCGGGTGGCCCTGGCCGGGCCCAACGGGGCGGGCAAGAGCACCCTGCTGCGCCTGATCAGCGGCGAGCTCGAGCCCCAGGGCGGCCGGGTGCGCCTGGGGGCCAACGTGCGGCCCGGGGTCCTCTCGCAGGAGCACGAGCTGCTCGATCTGGAGCGCAGCGTGCTCGACCACGTGCTGCGGGCGAGGCCGATGGGGCAGACCGAGGCCCGCAACTTCCTGCACTACTTCCTCTTCGGCGGCGACGCGGCCTTCAGGCTGGCGGGCGACTGCTCGCTGGGCGAGCGCTCGCGCCTACAGCTGGCCCTGCTAGTGCTGCGGGGCTGCAATCTGCTGCTGCTCGACGAGCCGCTCAACCACCTCGATATCGAGGCCCGCGAGCATTTCGAGCAGGCCCTGGCGGCCTTCGAGGGCACGGCGATGGTGGTGGCCCACGACCGGGCCTTCATCGCCTCGTACGCCGAGCGCGTGGTGGAGATCTAGCTCAGCGGGCGGCCAGGGCCAGGCCGGTCAGCAGCAGGACGGCGGCCACGGCTAGCCTGAACGGCCCCTCGGCGGCGCGCCGCTGGAGCGAGGAGCCCGCCCATGCGCCGAGGGCCGCCGCGGGCAGCATCGCCGCGGCGATCCCAGCGACCTGGCCGCTATAGAGGGAGGCCGCGCCGTAGCCCAGCAGGCGTATGAGGTTCACCGTCAGGAAGTAGGCCAGGAGCGTCGCGCGCAGGGCCGCGCCGCGCTCGAGCTGTCGCTCGAGGTAGGCGATGACGGGCGGCCCGCTGGTGCCTAAGAGGCCGCCGAGGAGGCCGCCCGTGAAGCCCGCGGGCAGGGCCGCCCAGGCCGGCCAGGGGCGGGCCGTAGAGCGCAGCAGCGCCCGCCGCAGCACATCAAGGGCGAAGAGGGCCGTCAGCGCGCCGCACAGCCTGGCGAGCCACTCGACGTGGAGGGCGGCCAGCGCGACGGTGCCGATGGCCAGCCCAAGAGCCTGTACAATCGCGTCTGTGAAACCGACGAGGACGAGGGGCCGTACGACCGAGGCTACGAGGATGGGCAGCGAAGTCGCTGGGGCGGTGCCATTCGGCCGAGAGGCCGACCCCGGCGATGGTGCGGTCGCGCGCGAGGATGCGGCGCAGGGTGGGGATGTCGTCTTGCATGGTGCCCACACAATAACGGCATGGCGACCGAACGCAAGGCCCTGCCTGTCATCGACAAGACCCGCTGCACCGGCTGCGGCTGGTGCGTGGCGGTGTGCCCGCCGCATGTGCTGTCGCTGGCGGTGGCGAACTGGCAGAAGACCGCCACGCTGCACGACGGGCCCGGCTGCACGGGCTGCGCGAAGTGCGCGGTGAGGTGCCCGTTTGCCGCCATCACGATGCGGCGTATACCCGATCCAGACGGAACGCGTTGAACACGCGGCGCATGGCGG
>JAAXUL010001384.1 GCA_013336035.1 Chloroflexales bacterium | reverse complement strand
CTATCTGAGTAGCCCAGCATCACCTCCTGGGTCTGCCCGCGCATGCGCAGGTGGTCGCTGTAGACCGGGATGGCCAGCAGCTGGTCGAGCAGGCGCGGCGCGTTCACCAGGTCCTCGCCGGTCTCGAAGAGGGGCACGACGTTCAGGCGGCTGTAGGCGCCCGGCCGGTAGAGCCCGACCTCGCGGCAGAGCAGCAGGACGGCCAGGATATCGCTGACGCTGGCGGTGGTGCTGATCACATAGGTCTCGAAGATCTCGGCGTCCACCTGCTCGAGCAGGGCGGCCACGGCGCGGAAGGTCTGCAGGGTCTCGGCCGTCTCGGGGCTGTAGGCCGACAGGCGGGCCGGGGTGAGCGGGCGCGGGCTGGCGATCTCGCGGGCCAGCAGCTCGATCTTCTGGGCCTCTTCCAGGGCCTCGTAGTGGGCGCAGACGCCGGCGAGGCGGAAGATCTCGGAGAGGGCGCCCAGGTGGCGCCCGCTGTGCTGGCGGATGTCGAGGGTCGCGGTGTGCAGGCGAAAGATCGCCACCTTGGCCATCAGGTCGCGCAGCAGCCCGTCGGCCACCAGTTCGCCGCCGTGGGCCCACAGGCTCGCGTAGATCACGCGCAGGTCGTCGAGCAGCTCGGCGCTGCGGTAGTAGACCGTGGGCGGCGGCGCGGCGGGCGGGTCGGCGCCCCACTGGGGCTCGTGGGCCAGGGTGTGGGCCAGGGTCCGCTCGAGGCGGGCCCGGATCAGCTCACACAGCTGGCGGTAGGGCTCGCGGCCGTGGTGCGGGCTGATCGCGCCCGCGGCCTCGGGGAAGAGCGCCGCGTAGTGGGCGATGCGCTCGTGCACGGCCGGGCTCACCTTGACATGGGTGAACGACTGGCTCAGGTCGGTGAAGAGGGCGTCTATCGCGGCGAGCAGGTGGCGCAGCATCGAGGCCCGCATGCGCCGCGCGGTGTCTATGGTCACCGCCGCGGTCACAAAGGGGTTGCCGTCGCGGTCGCCGCCCATCCAGCTGCCAAAGCGCAGCAGGGGCGGCAGGTACCAGGGGCGGCCGGGGTAGTGCTCGGCCAGGGCCTGGGCCATGCTGCGGTGGATCTGGGGCAGCAGGTCGTAGAGGGTGGTCTGGAAGTAGAACAGGCCGTTCTCGACCTCGTCGAGGACCGAGGGCCTGTGGATGCGCACGTCGTCGCTCTGCCAGAGGCCGACGATCTCGCGCTCGATGCGGGCCAGGGCCTCGCCGCGCTCGTGGGGGGGCAGCAGCTTCTCGCCGAGGCTCAGGTCGAGCAGGCTGTCGAAGATGCGGCGCTGCTTGAGCAGGGTGGTGCGCCGGCGCGACTCGGTGGGGTGGGCCGTCAGCGCGGGCACGATCAGGGCGCCGTCGAGCCAGCGCTGGATGGCCTCGGCCGGCACCTCGTGGGCGCGCAGCTCGGCCACGGCGGCGCCGATGCCCTCGGCCCGGGGCGCGGGGGCGGCCCGCAGGTCGCGCTCGCGCAGCACGCGCAGCCGCTCGACGCTCTCGGCCAGGTTGACCAGGCCGAAGTAGAGGGTGAAGGCCTTGACCAGGCCGTGCAGCTCGCCCACCGACAGGCCGGCGATCAGCTCCTGGAGCCGCCCTGCCCGGGCGGCCGCCTCGGCGTGGCGCCCGGCGTCGCTATCGGCCCGGAGCTCCCTGGCTATCAGGCGCACCCGCTCCTCGAGGGCGACGGCCCCCGCCCCGCTCTGGTCCGAGAGCACACGCCCCAGGGCCATGCCCAGGGCCCTGATATTCGAGGAGAGGAGATCACGCTCAACGCTCATACGTACCTCGTTCTACCGGGGCACTGCCCCGCGCCCCTGCGGTGCCACGCCCCGCGCCCCTACTGTTTTTGCGAGGGGCGGACGCCCGCCCCTCGCGCTCCCCGCGCCAGGGGGCATCGCCCCCTGGACCCCCAACAGCTCGACTCTCTGCTGGACTTTTTGCCACTGCGCTCATGCCCCCTTGGCGCGGCAGACAAAGCGGCGTTCGTTTTCCGATACTGCCTCGATAGTGATGAGCATCGCTTCATACGGCAGGGCATCCTGAATACGGTCCGCCCATTCAATGACCGCCACACCGTCGGTACCGATATAGTCCTCAAATCCGATTGCTTCCAGGTCATGGCTCCCTGACAGGCGGTAGGCGTCGAAATGGTACAGCGGCACAGGCCCGGGATATTCCTGCAGAATGGTGAAA
>JAAXUL010001383.1 GCA_013336035.1 Chloroflexales bacterium | reverse complement strand
GGCGGCGGCCTGGGGCGGGGGCTGGAGGGTGGGGGCGGGCATGGTGGCGCCCTCCTGGGGCATCACAATCCAGAGGATCAGGTAGATCAGGGGGCTCAGGCCGCTGAGCACCGCCAGCACGAAGACGATTCGTACGATGGTCGAGTCGATGCCGAAGTAGCGGGCCAGGCCGCCACACACGCCGCTGATCATCCGATCGTTCGCGCTGCGCACGAGCTGATTCTGCACGGTTCTGCTCCTTATTCTTGTGGGCCTGGGCGTCGTGCCGGCCCATAGTGCTCTCACCTGCCCCATACGACGCTGGGCGGCGGTGAATGTTGCGTCGTGGCCGGGCGGCGCCCACCCCCGTCCCATTGCCGAGGCCCGCGTCAGCGCGACGCGACCGCGCCGTAACCCTGCGCCTGGGGGGCCGCCGCAATAGCGGTATACTGCCCCAAACGTGCAGAAAGGCGGAGCCGTATGTTTATCGACGACCGCGTCGTGCGCGCGCCCCTCGATCTCTTCCACCGCACCTACCACTCGCTGCTGCGCTCCACTGGCGAGATCCAGGTCCAGGCTCTGGTCGAGCCCTTCGAGGCCTACGAGCCAAGTCTGCACCACGGCGCGCGCGAGCAGCGCCCTGACCTCTCGGCCCTCACCTATACCTCACTGCGCCTGCCTGCCTGTATCGACCAGGTGCGCCTGGTGCTCCTCGGCCAGTCCCACGAGGTGTTCGCGCGCCACGGCTACGGCTCTGTCACCGGCTGGCAGCCCGTGAGCGCACCCGGCCGCCGCCGTAAGCTGTTCTTTGACGGCGACGAGACGCTGGCCGTCCTGATCGCCAGCCCCTCTGACGTCGACGACCTTGTGCCTATGCTGGTGGCCTTCCAGATCGAGTGGAACAAGATCCATGCCCTGCTGAGCGACCCGCGCCTGCCCGCCCCCGCAGAGCTAGAGGGCGAGGCTCTGGCGCGGGCCCTGGGCCTCGGGCCCGACGCGGCGGCGCGCCTGCGCACGATCTGGGGCGCGGCTGTGCCCGAGCGGCTGGGCCGCGTGGCCAGCCACAAGAAGCGCTTCGCCGTGCGCATGCTCGGCGGCTCGCTGATCGACTATGAGCGGGCCACCCTGCGCTGGTGGATCCACATCGAGGAGTCGCTGCCGCACCTTGGCTTGCGCGAGCGCCCGCTCTACTTCGTCTCGAGCAATACCCACAGCCTGATCAACCTGCTCTCGGGCTTCGCCCTGCGCAACACCGACGAGCTGCTGTCCTACCTGGGCGCCGCCGAGCACGCCGGCCTCCTGGCCGAGTACGAGAAGATCGTCGCCGAGGAGGTGCCCTCGTCGCGCGAGAACTTCTTCTACTATGTGCAGAAGAAGTACCAGGCCGAGCCGGCTAGCCTGGCCTACTTTGGGCGCAGGGCCGCGTGCGAGGCCGATCTGGGTATCCACCGGGTGCCGAGCCGCTTCTACGTCGATGTGGACGCCCAGGTGATCGAGCTGCGCCGCCTCGACCCGGCCCTGCTCGACCCGCGGCTGCGCGTGCCGGGCGTCGAGGGGCTGCGCGGCAGCGAGGCTCTGATCCTCAATATCGACTACCCCCTCGGTCTGGCGGCCTACCATATCCTCAAGCTGACCGCGCGCAGCGTGGGGGCGATCCGGGGCGTGTATGTGATCGGCAAGGCGGCGACGCTCAACGGCAAGATCGGCGACGTGCTGATCCCCGATGTGGTCTATGACGAGCACACCCGCAACAGCTACAGCTTTGTGCCGGCCTTCCGCGCCGCTGACGTCGCGCCCTACCTGGCCCACGGCAGCGTGCTCGATAACCAGAAGGCCCTCACCTCGCGGGGGACCTTCTTGCAGAACGAGGCCTTCCTCGACGCGCTCTACCGCGACTTTGTCACCGACCTCGAGATGGAGGCGGGGCCGTACCTCAACGCGATCTATGAGCAGACGGCCGCCGAGCGCTACCCCCTCGGCGAGACGATCAGCCTGCTGCGCCCGCCCTTCGACCTCGGCTTTCTGCACTACGCCTCGGACACGCCCTACAGCAAGGGTATGAACCTCGGCTCGCGCAACCTCTCGTACTTCGGCATGGACCCTACCTATGCGACCTCGCTGGCCGTGGCGCGGCGCATCTTCCAGCAGGAGATCGCGCGGCTGGGCGCCGCTAGTACAGCGTCCGAGTTGTTTTGACGGATTGAGAGGGGCTTGGGGAGGG
>JAAXUL010001382.1 GCA_013336035.1 Chloroflexales bacterium | reverse complement strand
GCCCTGGCCGCGGCGATCGTGCGCCTGCTGCGCGACCGCGAGCTGGCCCGCGGCCTGGCCGAGGCCGGGCGCCGCGAGGTGCTGGCCCGCTATGGCGCCGACCAGATCGCCGCTGAGCTCGAGGCCCTGTACGCGCCCCTGGTCGGCGGGGGAGGGCCCGGGCGTGGCTAGGGCCGCCGGGGTCGCGCCCCTGGCCGCCGTGGCGCCGCCCGAGCCCTGGGCCTGGCGCCTCGCCGTGCTCGTCGGCTACATGCTGCTCGGCGTCGGCTTCACCTGGCCGCTGGCGCTGCACATAAGCGGCGGGGCGATCCAGGTCGGCGCCATCCCCGTTGACGCGGGCCAGAATATCTGGAACCTCTGGTGGGTGCGCACGGCCCTGCTGCGTGGCGAGAACCCCTTTCTCACCGGGTACCTTTTCTACCCCGGCACCGTGAATCTCTTCTACCAGACCCTCAGTCTGCCCAACGCCCTGAGCGTCTGGCCCGTGCTCGCCCTGGCCGGGCCCGTGGCGGCCTTCAACAGCGTGGTCCTCCTCTCTTTTGGCCTCGGCGGGTACTGGGGCTACCGGCTTGGCCGTGCAGCGGGGGCCAGCCGTGGCGCCGCGCTCCTGGCGGGGTTCGTCTTCGTCTGCACGCCCTACCATATCCAGCAGGTCTGGGGTGGCACGATGGAGCGGGCCGCGACTCACTGGCTGGCCCTCTACGTCCTGCTGCTGCTGCGCGCCCTGGCCCGCCGAACCCCCGCGAGCGCGTTCGCTGCCGGGCTGGCCCTCTTCGTCACCACCCTGGCCGCCCAGTACTATGGGCTCTACGCGGCCATCTACACTGCCGCCCACGGCCTGCTCGCGGCCCTGCTCGCCCCGCGCGGCGCCCGCCTGAGGACTCTCGCGGCCGCGGCGGGCGTGGGGGGGATCTGGCTCGCCCTGCTCCTCCCGCTCACGCTGCTGGCGGGCGGGCTCGGCAACCTGGCCCTCGAGGACTGGCACATGCGCCAGGTCTACCATAGCGTGGCCCTGGTGGACCTGGTGGCGCCGAATATCAGGCACCCGCTGTGGGGGGCGGCGGCGGCGGCGTGGCAGGGCCGGCTCCACCCCTTCGGCCTAGAGGCGGGGGCGGGCCTGGGTCTGGGCGTGGCCTTGCTCTGCGTGGCGGCCCTCTGGCGGCGCTGGTCCGCGGCGTGGCCGTGGGCCCTGCTGGCGGCGCTCTGCCTGCTCCTGGCGATGGGGCCGCAGCTCAGGCTCACCGCCGCCGCGAGCCCCGTGCCCGGCCCGTTTCTGGCCCTCGACCTGCTGGCCCTGTTTCGCAACAGCAGCCGCCCCGCCCTCTTCATCGCCCCTATGCTCATCCCCGTGGCGGTGCTTGTGGCGCTGGGCCTCGACGCCGTGGCGGGCCGGGGCTACGCCAATATCACGGCTGAAGGCCCTCACACCTCCTTGCCCCCCCTCTCCCGTTCGCTGCGCGAACAGGCGCGGCAACAGAACTTTGACGCGGCCCTGGATCAACGTGGCCGGAGCCCTCAGGCCGTCGTCTATCGGCTATCGGCTATCGGCCTACTGGTCGCCCTGGTCATCGGCGAGAGCCTGATCACGCCCTGGCCGATCATGCCGATGCGGGCCGCGCCGGGGGGCGCGGCCCTCAACGCCGACACCGAGCCGGGGGCGGTGCTCGATCTGCCGCCGCGCCTCAACGATAGCCGGGGGCTGCTCAATCAGATCTGCCACGGGCGGCCCCTGATGGGCGGCTACCTGGCGCGCCTGCCCCCCTACCCGCTCACCAGCTACCCCTCGGCCACGAGGGCGCTCTGGCACGGCGAGGCCCCCGCGCCCGACATCGTCGCCCTGAGCGCCGCGACCGAGCTGGCCAGCCTCGGGGTGCGCTTCGTCGCCCTCGATCTGAGCGAGCTACCGAGGGGCGATCAGGCCGCCATCCGCCAGTGGCTTGCCGGGCCCGGCCTCAGCCGGCTGAGCGCGAGCGCGGCCCGCGAGGTCTACGCGGTGGACCCGGCCGCCGCCGCGCCGGCGCTCGGCCTCGGCGCCGGCTGGTACGACCTCGAGCGCGAGGGGGCGCGCCGCTGGCGCTGGATGGGCGAGCGGGCCGAGCTGACGCTGCTGTCGCGCGCCCCGGCGGCCGTGGCCCTGACACTGCGGGCGACGGCCTACGGCGACGCGCGCCCGCTCGAGGTGCGCCAGGGCGCGGCGTTGC
>JAAXUL010001381.1 GCA_013336035.1 Chloroflexales bacterium | reverse complement strand
CACGCCTGCAAACGAAGGATGAAGGGGCGCGGCCAGGCCCCGCTGCGGTCGCCCGCACGGCCTGGCCGCCGACCAACTCAGTCTGCTGTCGTCGTTCGCGCCAGGCTCGCCACCACATCCTGCAGCTCGGCCTGATCTACCGGCTTGGGCAGATACTGCTGGAAGCCCGCTGCCAGCACCCGCATCCGATCCTCGACCCGCACGTAGGCCGTCAGGGCGACGGCCGGCGTAGCGCCCCCATCCTCAGGCGCCAGCGCCCGCACCTCGCGGATCAGCCAGTAGCCATCCTCACCCGGCATAGCGACATCGGACACCAGGACATCCGGCCGCCAGGTGCGCAGCGTCGCCAGCGCCTCCCGCGCGGTGCGGCACAGCTGTACCACGGCGCCGCACGCCGCCAGCAGCTCGTGCAGGAGCTCCAGAATCGCCGGCTGGTCGTCGACGATGAGCACCCGCAGCCCGCGCAGCGCGGGCGGACCATCGATCATTGCGGGGGCGTCGTCGCGTATCAGCAAGGTAGGAGTGCCACTGCCGGCCAGTGGCAGCCACACTGTGAAGGTCGCGCCCTGGCCCTCGCCCGGGCTCGCCGCCGCCACCGTGCCGCCGTGCAGCTCGACCAGGTGGCGGACGATCGCCAATCCCAGGCCGAGCCCGCCGTGGGTGCGCTGGCTCGTGCTGTCGGCCTGCCGAAAGCGGTCAAACACGTGGGGCAAGAACGCCGCGCTGATCCCCTGCCCGGTGTCGCTGACCGTGAGCTGGACCACGTTATCCAGGCGTTCCAGCCGCACCAGGATGCGCCCGCCGGGCGGCGTGAACTTCGTCGCGTTCGCCAGCAGGTTCCACACCACCTGCTGCACGCGGTGTGCGTCACCAATCACCACGCTGGCCTCGGGGCGCAGGTCGATCTGGAGCTGCAGCCCCTTGGTCTCCACCGCCGGGCGCACGGTGTCCAGCGCGGCCCCGATCACGCGCGCCATATCGATGGGCCGAAGGTCGATACGCAGCCGGCCGCTCACGATGCGCGAGACATCGAGCAGATCCTCGATCAGCTGGGCCTGGTCCTGCGCGCTCCGCACCAGCTTCGCCGCCGTGCGCGCGACGTAGGCCTCATCGTGGGTGCGCCGCAGCAGCAGCTGGGCATAGCCCAGCACCGCCGTCAGGGGGGTGCGCAGCTCGTGCGAGACTGTCGCCAGAAACTCATCCTTGAGCCGGCTGGCCTCCTCGGCCTGAACGCGCGCCCGCTGTTCCTGGGCGTAGAGGTGCTGGTTGGCGAGCGCGATCACGGTCGTCTGCACCAGCTGCCGCAGCAGGGCTTCGTCGGCGGCGGTGAACGCGCCGTCATCCTTCTCTGCCAGCTGGACCACGCCGATACATGTGTGGTCCTGGGTGCAGAGCGGCACGGCCAGCACGCCATTGCGCGGCGCGGGCGCCCCCGCCGCATGGCTTTCGCGCCACGCCGGATGGGCCTCTAGCTCGGCCTGCGTTAAACGCAGGGGCTGCCGGTCACGGTAGACGACGGCGGCGAGGCCCACATCGGACAGCTGGGCGGCGTCAGACAGCCCCGCTGGGTCCTGCTCTGCCCGCACCATAACAGTCTGCGCCCGCGCCCAGTCGCCGCCGGGCACCAGAGTAATGCCGGCCTGGCGGGCGCCCAGCACGGCACAGGCCTGCTGCACCGTCCCGCGGAGGATGTCCTCCACCGACGACGCGGCGCTGATCGCGAGCGCCGCCACGTTGAGCTGCCGCAGGCGCGCGGCGTACCGCTGTTCTTCCGCCAGGCGCCGGACCTGTGCGGCGTGCAGCGCGGCCTCGGCGCGGGCGCGCTCGACGGCCGCCCAGGTGCGCTCGCCGACCTCGCGCACCAGCGCGACCTCGTCTGTCGTCCAGTCTCGCGCCACCGGCGCGCCGACATACAGCACCGCGACCCACTGGCTGGGCGTGCCCAGCGGCACGCTCATGATGGCCCGCACGCCCCAGGCGAGGTAATCCGCCGCCGCCTGCTGGACGAAGAGGCGGGGGTCGCGCTCGACATCCGTGATCAGCCAGGTGCGGCCCGCGCGGTACCACGCGGCGAGCTCCACCCCGACGGCCGCGAATGGCACCCGCCCCCCCGGGCGCGCCAGGTCGTCCGCCGTCCACTCCACCCGGACCGCGAGGGCCGCCACGGCGGCATCCACCTCGGCGTAGCCGACCCGCCCCACCG
>JAAXUL010000551.1 GCA_013336035.1 Chloroflexales bacterium | reverse complement strand
CCAGGGCTTCCCACAGGGCGGCAAAGGCGATTTCCACTGCGGCTGAGGAGCTCAAACCGGCGCCAACCGGCACATCCGAGGTGTAAGCCGCCTCCAGCCCGAGGGTGGGCAAGCCTCGCTGTTGAATTGCCAGGGCCACCCCGGCCGGGTAGAGCGCCCAGGAGGGCAGAGGGTGTCCTTCCACGTCCTTTTTGTATTCAAGTTTATCCAGGTCAAAGGCCACCGTCCGGTTGAGGTTGCCCTCGGTCTCGCGCAGGCGGCGGATGGCCTCGGCCTTGCGCAGCTCGAAGCCGCCGATCTCGGCGGCGTCCTCGAAGAGCCGGCGGCGCTCCTCGGGGCGCAGGGTCAGCGCGGCGTCGACCAGGCCCTGGTTGATGATCGTGTACGAGCCGCCGAGCGGCTCGGTGGCCTCGAGCACGTCGCGCAGGCGCACCCGGGTCCGGTTGATGAAGTACTCGCTGTCGCCGGCGCGGGTGGCGCGCCGCGTGACCGTCACCTCGTCGAAGTCGAGCGGTAGCAGGCGGTCGCTGTTGTCGATCGTGAGGTTCACCTCGGCCAGGCCGGCCGGGGCCCGGCGCCCCCCGCCCGAGTAGATCAGCTCCTCCGAGCGCTTGCAGCGCAGCGTCGCCAGGCTCTGCTCGCCGAGCACCCAGCGCACCGCGTCGGCGAGATTGCTGTTGTGGACAATAAAGCTCTCGGCGACGAAGTTGTGGGTCTCGGCGACGCTCAGGTCGTAGACCCAGGGATCGTCAGGCGTCAGCTGCTCGACCGCAACCACCTCATCCCAGTAGACATCCGACTCGGCCAGCGCGCGGAGGCGCGCAAGGATCGGCGCGGCGCGCTCAGGCGTGGCGCCAAGCTGCTCAATCTGGGCTGCGACCTCGAGGAGTCCCGGGCGGCTGGCCTCACAGCGCCCCTCGCTGTACGCCGCGAGCTTCGCGCGCTCCGCCCAGTGGGGCTTCGCCGAGACGCTCGCCAGCTTCGCCGCGTCGCGAACCAGCGCGGTAGCGCCGGGCACAAGGTCGAGGTTCGGATTGGCGGCGGGCGGAAGCGCGCGATACAGGGCGTCACGTCGCCACGCGACGTAGCTCCCAAAGCGCTCGCGACCCTGCTCGGCCCAGAGGCATAGCTCGGACGAGGGCAGCACGTAGATGTCGTCGGCCTCCGCGAAGGTGCGGGCCACAGCGTGCGGGTCGATGGCAACAGGCCGGCCTTCGACCGGCAGGCGGCGCGCCAGAGCCACGCGGGCGCCAGGGCGCACCTCGTCAGCACGCAGGGCGCGCAGGCTCCCGCGGTCGAGGGTGAAGAGCGGATGGTAGGGCGTCGCCGTCACCTCGCGCCCAGATCGGGTGCGGATGCGCATCAGATGGTCAGGCGCCTCACGTTTCACGAAGCCTGCCACAGGGCGCGGCTCGAGCTTAAACGTGGCCGGGTTGAGCGAGAGCACCTGGATATTGTCCGGACTCTCGCGGGTGAGCCAGCCATCGTCAAGGAGCTCGACGGCCGGCGCGGCAGCGAGGGCGCGATTGACGAGATCGCCGATCGCGACGTCGCGGCCATCTGCCAGGGTCACCAGACTCTGGCCTCGCAGGCACTTACCAGAGCCATTCGGCCCCACGACGGCGGTGACGCCGGGGCGGAACTCGAGGGCGGTCCGGCCGGCGAAGGTCTTGAAGCCCTGGATCTCGAGGCGCTTGAGGTACATCGCGGTCATCTCGATCGGCGGTCGGCGGAGGGCCCGGCGGGCATTTTAGCAGAAATACGGGGCGGGCGAGGGAGCCTCGCCCGCCAGAGTAGACAGCCCAGGGTCGCCGAGGGTCAGCCGTCGCCGAGGGCGGCCAGGGTCTCGGTGGCGCGGATCGGCTCGCCGCGGGCGAAGCCGGCCACGTCGATGCGCGCAAGCAGGGAGAGGCAGGCCGCCAGGCCCACCGCCTCGAGCAGGAAGATGCCGCCGTAGGTGATCGTGAACGAGCCGGTGAGCAGCAGCAGGCCGTCGCGCAGCATCCCGCCAAGGGCTATGCCAACGCCGCGGAAGGCCAGCTGGGCCATGCTCCACAGGCCGAGGTAGGCCCCCGCGTGGCGGTCCGAGGTCATCGCCATCAGCAGGTTGATCGTGCCGATGGTCTGGATGCCGAAGCCGAAGCCGAAGATCGCCAGCACCGGCAGCAGGAGCGCCTGCAGCCGCAGCAGGGCCACGATCGCGAGCAGCGCGAGGCCGGCAGCGGTGAGCATCAGGCCGAGCCGGGTGGTGCCCTTGTGCTCGTGGGGGCGGCGCTTGCGGGTGACGATCGAGCCGCCGATCATGCCGACCAGCACGGCCAGGCCCCAGACCACGTTCCAGCGCGTAGTGGCCCCGATGTCGAGCTTGAAGACGTCGCCGCCGAAGGGCTCGAGGATGGCGTCCTGGGCGAAGGCGCTGACCATGCCCAGCGCCAGGAAGATGAAGAAGCCGCGGGCCCGCGGGTCGGCCCAGATGTTGCGCATCGCCTGGCCCATGGGCAGGGTCTCCTCAGACTCGGCCTCGGCGGTGCGCGTATCCTCGCCGAGCAACGAGAAGAGCCAGAAGGGCGTGGCCATCGCGATCCCGATCAGCACGGCCCGCCAGAGGCTCGCGTGGTCGTACTGCTTGATCACGCCGGCGTAGACCGCGGGGGCGAGTGAGAAGGCGAAGAGCAGTATGATCTGGGCGATCGTGAGCGCCAGGCCGCGCTTCGCGGGCGGGGTGCGGTCGCGGATCAGGGCCAAGTAGGGGCTGCCGGCGATCAGCGTGCCTGCGCCGGCGACCGTGAAGCTGGTCGCGGCGAGCAGCCAGCCCAGCCACGAGGTGGGGTTCGCCGCCAGCTCGAGCGTCGCCGGCGGGATGAGCAGCAGCGCGAGTATCACCAGCAGCCGGCCGCCCCAGATGTAGGGGAGCCGGTACTTGCCCATGATCGGGTAGCTGTCCGAGCGGTTGCCCGACCAGATACTGAGCGGGGCGAGGAAGTAGCGCAGGCCGGCGAGCAGGGCGACGGGGGTGGCGGGCAGGCCGAGGTTGCTGATCAGGATGCGGTTCCACACCGCCGAGAAGAGGATGTCGGCGAAAGCCCCGCCGATGTTGTGCGTGCCGATCTTGAGCGTGCGCCCGATGTGCAGGCGCTCATTCCGCTCCTCCATGGTAGCCTCCGGCTCGTGGTAAGCGTGGGACAGCCGACGTGGCCTCGGGCCAGGCTGATTCGCTCGCGATGGCCGGCAGTATAGCAGGGGGGGCAAGGCGCGATCTGTAAAAAGCAACAACCTATGTGGTGAAGTTATGCCGCGTTGGCGTCGACGAAGGCCTCGTGGAGGTTGGCGACCGGCTGGAAGCCCTCGAGGCCGACGCCGAGGCCCGCGAGCGCGCGGGCGACCGGGGCGCGCACGCCGCTGATCAGCGGGCGGGCCCCGAGCAGCTTGACGGCCTTGGCGGTCTGGATGAGCCCCTGGGCGATGGCGGTGTCGATCTCGGCGATGCCGGTGAGGTCGAAGACGACGGTGTGGGCCCGCTCGCGCCCGATGGCCTCGAGGACGGCGGCGCGGATCGCGTCGAGCCGGCGGCTGTCGAGGCTGCCGATCAGCGGGACGGCGAGCACGCCGCGGCCGACCGCGAGCACGGGCAGCTCGAGGGTCTGCACAAGCTCGAGCAGGCGGGCCTGCTCCTCCTGGCGCGCCTCGGCCTCGCGGCGGGCGGCCTCGGCCGCGCCGCGGGCGGCCTCGGCCTCGGCGGCCCGGCCCTCGGCCAGCGCCACGGCCTGCTCGCGGGAGCGCATCAGCTGGTCGGTGGCCATCCAGACCAGGCCGATCACGATCGCCGGGGCGGTGATCTGGAGCAGGGGCAGCAGAAAGCCGAGGTCGAGCTGGCCGACCATGCCCCGGCCGATCAGCATGAGGGCGGCCCCGGTGGCCGCGCAGAGCGCGGCGACGGCGCCGGTCAGGTCGCGCCGGCCGGTGAGGGCGGCCAGAAGCACGACCAGGGCCAGGATCGGCAGCGCCGCCGCGAGCAGATCGACGATCACGAGCGCGAAGGTGAGGATGGCGAGGTAGGTCACGGCGATCAGCGGGAGGGCCGCCTGCCAGATGGGCCGCCGCGGCAAGAGCGCGATCGTCAGGAAGCTGGCGCCGATGAGCAGCCCCTCGGTGACAATCAGCGCAGCGGCGCCGAGGCTCGGGTTCATCGCGAAGGTGATCAGGAGCAGGATCAGCACCCCCACGCTGATCCAGATGAGGGAATTGGCCACCAGGCGATAGACGGAGCGTGAGTGGTTACGACTCTCCTGCTGCTCACTCATCAGCGGCCTCCTGTGCCATAGCCGGGGAGTAGCTGAATTATATACGCTTGCGGTTGCGCGGGGTGGGTGGCTATGGTACAATTCGTCAAATCCCAGTAGTGACAAGTCCACGATAGGCCTGTCCCCGGCCACGCGTGCCTCCCTCCAGCCTCTTACGCTGTGCTGTGCTATCCGCGGTATTGTCCGGAAGAAGCCCCCAACGGTTCGCCGCGGTGCTGTGTTCGCCGATACGGTTCGGCGCGACGGCTCCGCTGAGAGCGTATAGTAGTAGGAGAGACATGAAGCGCCAGATGCCCACGATCCTCACCGGCGCGCTTGCCATGGTCCTGGCAGCGTGCGGAGGCCAGACTCCCCAGGCCCCATCCACCGCGCCCGCCCCCCAGGCTAGCGCCGAGGCCCTGACCACCGCCCCCGCCGAGGCCCCGACCGCCGCCCCCGCCACCGCCGCGACGAGCGCCCCCGCCGGCGGCGCCCCGGCCCAGCCGGCCACGGGCGGCCGCATCCAGACGATCATCAGCCGCGGCAACCTGATCTGTGGCGTCAACGCCAGCCCGCTGCCCGGCTTCGCCACGGTAGACTCGGCCGGCGCCTACGCCGGCTTCGACGTCGACTTCTGCAAGGCCATCGCCGCGGCGCTCTTCGACGACCCGAGCAAGGTCGAGTACCGCCCGCTCAGCGCCCAGGACCGCTTCACCGCCCTGCAGACCGGCGAGATCGACGTCCTGATCCGCAACTCGACCTTCACCCTCCAGCGCGACGGCTCGCTCGGCCTCGAGTGGATGCCCACGACCTTCTACGACGGCCAGGGCATGATGGTCCGCAAGGAGAGCGGCATCACCACCCTTGAGGAGCTGGATGGGGCGACGATCTGCGTGCAGTCCGGCACCACGACCGAGCTGAACCTGGCCGACCAGTTCCGCGCCCGCGGCCTCGAGTTCACCCCCGTGGTCTTCCCCGACAACAACCAGACCGTGGCGGCCTACGATGCCGGCCAGTGCGACGGCTACACCACTGATAAGTCGGGCCTGGTCAGCAGCCAGACGCTGCTGACGACCCCGGCCGACCACCAGATCCTTGAGGTGACGATGTCGAAGGAGCCCCTGGGCCCGTCTGTGCTCCAGGGCGACCAGCAGTGGGGCGACGCGGTGCGCTGGATCGTCTTCGCGACCTTCCAGGCCGAGGAGTTCGGCATCACCTCGGCGAACCTCGGCGAGTTCACCGCCAGCGAGGTGCCCGACATCCAGCGCTTCCTCGGCCTCGGCGATAACAAGCTCGGCGAGGGCGTCGGCCTGTCGAACGACTTCGTGCAGCGCGTGATCAAGGCTGTGGGCAACTACGCGGAGATCTACAACCGCAACCTCGGCCCCGACACCCCCTTCAACCTGCCCCGCGGCCTCAACTCGCTCTACACCGACGGCGGCCTGCTCTACTCGCCCCCCTTCCGCTAAGCCAGGGAGGGTTCCAG
>JAAXUL010001380.1 GCA_013336035.1 Chloroflexales bacterium | reverse complement strand
CCGGCTGGAAGACGTGAATCCGGCCGTGGAGCTCCACGTTCGCCAGCTCTATGTTGAGCCTGGGGACTTCGCCGGGTTTTACGCGGGCGCGGACATAGCCATCGACGCGCTTGGCGGCGTGGCCTGCCGTCCTGCGGCCGAACAGGGCGCAGCCCAGGCAAAAGTGCCGTTGATCACCGCCGCTGTGGCGGGGGGCCTGGCGCCCGCAGTCGCCATAACCGTCACCCGGTCGAGCCTCGCTGCCGCACCGGCGCTCGCGACGTGGCTGCTTGAGCAGGGGCTGGCCTTCACGGTCAGCTTCTACCGCGAGCACGCCTGCGGCCAGGGCCGCGACGACCTGGCGCTCGAGGAGGCGCGGATCATCGCTGGCATGCGCGCCATCTACGCCGCCGTCGAGGCCAGCCCGCCACCGTGGAGCGTCCTGGGCGCCCTGCTCGACCGCGCCGACCTCTCGCACGCCCACGGGCGGGCCTGCGCCGCGGGCGAGCACTACATGGTTATCGACCACCACGGGCGCGTGTCCGCCTGCCAGATGGCTATGGCTCGGCCCGTCGCCACCGTCGCCGACGCCGACCCGCTGGGGGCGATCCGGCTCGACCCGCGGCTGCCGCTCGGGCTGCCCGTCGACGACAAAGAGGGGTGCCGGTCGTGCGAGTGGCGCTACTGGTGCGGCGGCGGCTGCCCCATCGCCACCCTGCGCGCCACCGTCCGCAGCGACCTGCGCTCGCCCAGCTGCGCGATCTATAAGGCCCTCTACCCCGACCTGATCCGCCTCGAGGGCCGGCGGCTCCTGCGCCGGGCCGGCTTGCCGACCCGCGACCTGTGACCGCTCATGGCCTGCCTGGTCACGCGTCACGCCGCCGTCCGCCGCTTGCCGCTCGCCGGCACGAAGGCCATCAGCATGCGGTAGAGGCTGAGGAAGAGCACGCTGCCGCCCGTGGCCCAGTAGAGGGCCTGGGCCCAGCCGGCGCCAGTGTCGCTGCCGCTGACGATACCGTGGGCCAGGGCCAGCGCGAAGAGGGCGAAGCTCAGAAAGTGGATCAGGCGCCAGGCCCGCCGCCCCAGCAGCGGCTTGACATAGAAGCTCAGGCCGACGATCGCAAGCATATAGAGCGTCAGCTGCCCGAGGCCGACCCAGAGCGGCTCGTAGCCGCCATAGGCGAAGGGCACGAGGATCTGCGCCAGGCTCGCCTTGATGTACTGGTCGCCGAGCAGGATGAGGGCGTGAAAGAGGCCGAAGGCCAGGCTGAGCAGGCTGGCATGCTGGTGCAGGTCGAAGGCCACCGGCCCCCCGGGCCAGAGGCGGGCGGCGCGGCTGGTGATCAGCAGGCCGAGGAGCATCGCGAGCCAGGTGAGGATGTAGGCCACCATGGCGCTCGAGCGCGAGAGATACCAGTAGGCCTTGGGCTCGGCCCCGAACAGCGAGTCGGACAGGCCGGGCAGCCAGGCCGGCAGAGCGACCACGGCGGCGAAGGCCCCCACGCTCGCGCCGACCAGCAGCAGGGCCAGGGTGGCGAGGGGCATCGCCGGCGGCAGGTGGTCGAGGTCAAGCAGGTCGCCCGCGGCTGCACCGGGACGTGGGGGCGCCACTCGTACGGCGAGCGCCACGGCCGAGGGATCGGCCGGGACAATAGGTGCGGGTAGGCTCGTCTCAGCCGGTTCGGCCGGCGCGCTCGTGGCGGCATTGGTCGCCCTGACGACGGCCAGGCGAGCGGCTTTATCATCAGTCATAGTGCTTGCTCTCTCAGGTATGCCAGCAGCGCTCGGCCCAGCCGGGCCCGCGCAGCACAGTCGTATCCTCGAGGACAATCAGGCCGGTGGCGCCCGGCCAGTGGGCGAGCGTGTCGAGCCAGCCCGCGCTGCCGGCGATCAGGGCAGCCTTGGCGCCGGCCTCGGCCGCAGCCGCATCCGGCCCGACAACGGTCGCGCTGAGGATGTCGGTCTGCGCTGGGGCGCCCGTGCGCGGGTCGATGATATGGTGGGCGTAGCCCTCGCCCTGCCGCCAGCGCCGGTAGTCGCGGCCCGAGGTGGCCACGCCGCCCGCAGCAAGCAGCAGCAGGTCGAGCTGCTCGCCGGGCCGCAGGGGGTCGGCGACCGCAACGGGCCAGGGCGAGCCGTCGGCCCTGGGGCCGCTGACCGCGATGTCGCCGCCGGCGTCGATCAGGGCCTCGGCCACAGCCCCCAGGCGCCGGGCGATCTCGTCG
>JAAXUL010000550.1 GCA_013336035.1 Chloroflexales bacterium | reverse complement strand
AGCTCTTCGGGCGGCGGGAGCTCCGCAATCGCCGCAGCCAGGGTCGTACGGAGGCTCATACCCTCGTCCTGTGCCTGCCGATCAAGCTCCTCCAGCAGCAGTACTCCGCTCAGGATGCGATCAGTTGTGGTGGCGATCATCTGCGCCACCCAGCGCAGCACCGTCTGGATCGCCGGCCCCTTCGGGTGCGCCCGGCTCATCGCGGCGAGGTCAATCGCGCTGAGCTGGATGTGGGTGATCAGGCTGGCCGGGTCGAACTCGTCGAGCACGACCACGCCAGCGTCGGCCCACCAGCCGGTGGCTTTCAGCAGCGGCGTGGCGGCGAAGAAGTCGCCGTCCTGGCCGAACTGGCGCAGGTAGGTGCAGCGGTCAACAAAGGGGCAACGCCGGGCGCACAGCGCGTCCTTGACGCGATAGCCCTTCTGGGCAAGCGTGATCGCCTCAGGGAGCTTCCGGCAGTTGCCCGGGTGGCGGCCCGCAAGCGGGATGAGGTCGATGCCCTGCTGATCGTGGAGCTGCGCCTTGCGCTGTGCGGTCCAGACCAGGAAGCTCCCTCCATCACCGTCGGTCGATACATCCCGCATCCACTGGCGCAGGCCAATCGCGGCATTGAAGCCCTTACCCGTGCCAGGCGGATGGGCTAGCAGCAGAAAGCCGGCGCCGCTGGTCGCGTGCTGCTCGACCAGCATAGCGATCTGCGCCCGCGCCTCGGCGAGAGTCACGACGGGAGCATCGGCGGGGGACACACTGAAGGCTGCCGCCTGTTCCTTGATCGAGAGCCTTCGGGGCCGCTCGCGGCGGGTGGGATAGCTACTGGGGATGGGAAGGTTGTGGCGATCGAGCAGCCCGCGACTGAACGAGCGGTGGTAGTCGAACAGCAGCGGAGCCGTGGCGATCAGCTGCTGGAAGCGGGTCGCGCCCTCGCGGGGCAGGAAGGTGTCGATCTCGGCCTTGGTCTCGCCCGGCGCGAGGGGCAGCCGGGCAACGCGAACCCGCAGCCCGGCGGCGGCGCACGTCGCGCCGTGGCGCAGGCTCCACTGTTCCTCGGGCGCCATGCTTGGCAGGCCGTCTCTGGTCGGCCGCGGCTGGCTGTCATAGCACAGCACAACCTCCTCGACGCCCCGTGCGACCAGCTGTCGTGCCCACTCCTCGCGAAACACGTTTAGGCCGGGCTGCCCAAGCGTGGGCCTGTCCAGATCACCGGCGTGGAAGGCCTGGAGCGCGGCGAGCGCCTTGAACTCCGCCTCGGTGATGATCACCGAGCGTGTGCCAGGTGCGAGGGTGTCCCAGCCGAAGGGGAAGGTCGCGCCGCGCTCGACATAGGGGCCGAGCGAGCGGTAGCCCTTATTTCCCTGGTAGGTCCGGGTGCGGAGATCGACCACCTCACCGCCGGCAATGTAGGGGAACAGCAGGCGGCCGCGCAGGTTCCAGTGCGTGCGCTGGTGGCCGTCGTCGTCAGTGATGATGAGGCCGGCCTCCTCGGCGTAAGGGAACGCCTCGGGGCAGGTTACACGGAGATGCGCGACCAGGCTGTCAGGGCCGCTTAGGGTGACCCCGAGCACATAGCGGCTGATTGTCGCATCGTCCAGCCCGCGCCGGTGCAGGTAGGCAAGCGGCTCGGGGTGGCAGGGGTCGCGCAGCCAGGCCTGCGCCCAGCGCGCGACCGCGCCGTAGAGCTGCCGGTAGAAGGGGATGTGCTCGGGATTCGGTTCGGCCCGGGGTCGCGTTGGGGTGGGTCGGGGGCGTACGGTGCGGCCTGCTCCTGGGGATACAGCACGCTCATCCTGGCCCAGGTTCTTCAGCAGGCCGCGCCGGTTGCAGACCCGGCACCAGTAGCGCTCGGCCGGCCGCGAGCCGCTCGCGGCCATCCAGACGTGAAAGCGGTCCTCGCCCCCGTCGGCGCAGAAGGGGCAGGGGCCAGTGTAGAGCTGACCTGCCCGGCTGACCAGTCGCATCGGCTGGAGCCGGGGGTGTAGCTGCTCCACGTAGCGCACGTGTCGCACTCCCACCACCGCTGTTCAAGGCACGGCGAGGCCCAGCCGTGCCACGATGATGGCACAGCCCGAGCCCGCATCACAGGCCCGAAAGCCGAACAGCGGGTGGTATACTGGGCGCAGAGACCCGCAGGGGTTTCGGCCGGGAAGAGGACGACCACTGCCGCCAAGCTACGGGTCGTCCTCTTCTGCTTCTCCGCTCTCCCTACGCGATATGCTGGCCCGAAAGTAGCACCAGCCGTCGCCCTATTTGATCATGTGGCGCTGGAGGTAGTCGCGCAGGCTCTGGACGGGGACGCGGCGCATGCGGCCCTCACCAACCGCGTTGATCTCGCCGCGCGTGATCAGGCGCCGGATGGTGCGCGAGTCGTAGGCGAGCAGGCGCGCCGCCTCGTCGATCGTCACCTGGAGCGGCTCCAGCCGCGCCTGCGCCTCTGGGTCGAGAATAATCAGCGCCGTGTCCGGCCGCTCAGCGATCATAGGATTTGATGGCATGGCAGTGTCCTCCTCGTTCCGCCCCGCGTTTTTGGGGGTGGGGGCACGATGTGTCCGGTCTCCGTAGCATACGGGGTGATCCCCGAAAGCGGAATATGACACAGATTCGGACAAAAGTATGGACATCACGTGCATGTGGACTACCCTACGCGAGAGTAACAGATGCTGGAGCATCGTGCGCCGGCACCCTCAGTCATGACCAGCCGCCAAGCGGCTGGTAGTGGCGGCGCAGCATCGCAAGCGGCGCAGCCGCTATCTTTCACCGCCGTGACCTTGACCCATTGACAGGCGTCCAAATGCCGGTTGACGGGCGGATGTTTGAAGAGTTGATCGTTGCCGAGGAAAGTCTCGGTTCGCCACAATCACTCAACTAGGAAACGAGCTGGCACGATGTCGGCCTCGAGATCTCCATCACGATGATAGTATCCGTTCAGGGGCTTCGACCAACCGGGTTCTGAGTTGCCAAAACGGTGCTTTTTCGGCATACTACTGCTATGGATGAGCCGCAGCGACCAGCAGAACTGAGCGAAGAAGCCTGGCAGGCGACCGCGCCCGAAGCGCGTCAGTTGATTGCCCTGCTCGTCGCCAAGCTGGCGGCCCTGGAGGCGCGGCTCAACCAGAACTCGCAGAACTCGTCCAGGCCACCATCCTCTAACCCACCCTTGGCACCGCCTCGCCCAGCGAAAACCCCGCGTGGCAAGCCGAAGACCAAAGGGGCGCAGCCGGGTCATCCCGACCAGCAGCGTGAGCTGCTTCCCGAAGCCGAGGTTGACACCATCGTTCCGCTGCGTCCCACCTGCTGCTCGTCCTGCCAGCGCGACCTGCCCGCGAGCTTGCCCGCGCTTGGGCTGCCACGCCGCCAGCAGGTCTTCGAACTTCCGGAGTTCAAGCCGCTGGTCACCGAGTACCAGTACCATACGGTCTGCTGCCCCAGCTGTCGCAGCCTGGTGACGGCGGAACGTCCCGCCGATGTGCCGCCGGGCTCCTTTGGCCCGCGGGCAGTCGCGCTGATTGCGCTCTTGCACGGGCGCTACCGCATCAGCAACCGCGAGCTCGTGACGCTGCTGCAGATGGTCTGGCTGCTGCCCGTCAGCCTGGGGAGTGTCGCCAACCTCCAGCAGGTTGCCAGCGCGGCGCTGGCTCCTGCCCACGCTGAGGCCCAGGCCGCAATCGCGGACGCCGACCAGGTCAACGCCGATGAGACCCGCTGGCGTGAGGGGCCGCGCAAGCCCTGGCTGTGGGTCGCGGTGAGCGCGCTTGCGACCGTCTTTTTGGTCGAGTACGGGCGTGGCAAGAAGCAACTGCGCCGCCTGCTGGGCGAGCGCTTCACGGGGCTGGTGACCTCGGACCGCTTCAGCGCGTATACCAGCCTCGAGCCGAAGCGGCGGCAGCTCTGCTGGGCGCATATCGTGCGCAACCTGCGTGGCCGAGCCGAGGCCAGCGGACCCTGGCAAGCAGACGCGGCCGCGCTGCTGGCCTTGGCGGAAGAAGTGCTGGTCATCTGGGCGATGCACCGCGAGGGCGCGCTCGACCGCGCGACGACGCAGGGGCTGCTCAACGCGATTGCCGCCGCGATGTGGGAACTGGTGGAGCGCGGCCGGCAACAGACGAATACGCTTGGGGCGATCTGCTCGGAGCTGAGCCGGCTGTGGGAGGCGCTGTGGACATTCGTGGACACGGAAGGTATCGAACCGACGAATAACGCCGCCGAGCGGGCGTTGCGTCCAGCCGTGCTCTGGCGCAAGGGCTGTTACGGCACCCAGAGCGAGGCTGGCAGCCGGTTTGTCGAGCGCATGCTCACCGTCAGCGCGACTTGTCAGCAGCACGACCGTCCTCTCCTGCCCTATCTCGTCGAGGCGATCACGGCCTTGTGGGCCGGCCAAACCGCCCCTCGCCTATTGCCCTCCAACCTCACCCCCTGAACGCATACACGATGATAGATAGTTTCGACAGCAGGCGAGATGGGTTTGAGCGCCTCCGCGCCATTATCACCCGCTACCGGCGGGCCTGGGTACAGCAGTACCTAGACACATACCTACGAACCCAGTGCGAGACCCCTTTTGCGCGCCACCGACGATGCCTACAACAAGCTGCTCCACTACAAAAGAAAGCCGCCGCCTGTTCGTCAGACGACAAAGATCGCTGAGGGTGTGACCAATAGCTGGTTCGGCGGCGATTTTCACGCCTTCTACGGCGCAATCGGTGAAAAAGCACCGATCCGCACACAGCAGTATCTACGCTTGCTGGCCAGCCGGCAGAACTTCCTGCAGACAGTGTTCACACGCCTCGGCGGTACACTTCACGAGAGCCAGCCTAGCCTCGGGGGAGCGGCTGATTACGAAGCACACCATGCCCGAGTGCAGCAGCAGTAGAACCTGGCTCGCCTAGTGGCCGGGCGACCAAGACTACGCCGGCATCGATATCTTCCGGCTTGATGACGCCGGCAAGATCGTCGAGCACTGGGATGTGCTGCAAATGGTACCTGCCGAGGCCGCCAATCCGAACACGATGTTCTAGCAAACCATCTCGCTTGTCACTCGTCTTGTTCGTGCCAGATTCACGTAGAGGACTGACGAGCGAGAATGCGGTTCTCCGCCACTTCCTGGGAATCGATTCTTGCCCTGGCATGCTGGTACGATCTGCCAGGCCAGTTGAGCACCATCGGCGGCGTGATCTGCAGAACGTGGCGCAGCGCCGCACACCGCTCACGCTGGCGTCGCCCGGCCCTCCATCCGTCGGTAGAAGATACGCTTGGTGAGCTCGGCCGTCAGCACGTACAGGATGAGGATGGCCCCCAGCAGCGCGAGAAAGAGCGGTGGGAGCGGGCTGAAGCCGAGCAGGCCCGCCAGCGGGCTGTAGGGGAGCGCCAGCGTCAGGGCGTCGACGGCCAGCGTGGCGATGAGCAGCGTTTTGCCCGGCCGGCTCTTGTAGAACGGGCCGCTGGTGCGGATCACCAGGACGATCAGCGATGCCGAGATCACCGACTCGACAAACCAGCCGGCCCGGAACTGCTCCGGGGTTGCGTGGAGCAGCAGCAGCAGCGCCCCGAAGGTCAGGTAGTCGAACAGCGAGCTTACCAGGCCGAAGGTGAGCATGAAGGCGCGGATGAAGCGCAGGTCCCAGCGCCGCGGCTGCACCACCGCGGCCGCGTCCACGTTGTCGGTGGCGATCGCCGTCTCGGGGAAGTCGGTCAGCAGGTTGGCCAGCAGGATCTGCTTGGGCAGCAGCGGCAGGAAGGCCAGGAAGAGCGAGACGCCCGC
>JAAXUL010000549.1 GCA_013336035.1 Chloroflexales bacterium | reverse complement strand
GATCTCGGGCCCGTTGAAGCCGTGGGCGTAGCTGATCCGGCGGGGGTCGAAGAGCGAGTCGCGCTGCGCGGCGGCCGCGGGCGCGGAGGTCTGGTCGATGGCGGGGCCGGCGGTGGGCCCAGGCGGTGCGGCCGTGGGCCGTGTCGCGGCGGGGCCAGCGGTGGGCAGCACGGCTGGCAGCGCAGGGGCCGCCGTGGGCGCAGGCACAGAGGGCGCGGCGCAGGCGACCAGCGCGGCGGCGAGCAGGATCAGAGTGATGGCGCGGCGTGGCGACTTCATGGTCCCACGCAGGATAGCTGAAGCTGGGGAAATGGTCAAACGGGAGAGAGATCGGGGCGCTCTCTCCCGCCGGGCCTGCTGCTAGCGCTGGAAGGCGGCGCGCACGCGCTCGATGAGGGTCTCGACCAGCGCCTGCATCTCGGCGAAGGCCTCCTGGATGGTGGAGCGGCCCTCGGTGAGGCTGCCCTCGTTGGGGATAATCAGCCAGAGGGCGAGGTAGACGATGGCGCCCAGGCCATTGAGCAGGGTCAGGGCGAGCAGGGCGATCCGCACGAACAGCGGGTCGATGCCAAAATAGGTCGCCAGACCGCCGGCCACGCCCGCGATGATACGCTCGCTGCGGCTGCGAGTGATGCGTTTGCTCTCCACGGTGATCCCTCCCTCGACTGCCGCAGGCCACTCGGCCGCGGCCTCTTCTGTCTGCCCGTACGACGCCGCGCCCGGGGGCAATGTTGCGCCGTCAGGGGCGTCGCACCTCCTCGTCGAGCCGCACCACCTCGGCGACAGTCATGAACTGCTGCTGGTCGTAGGCAGCCAGAGTGATAGAGGCCAGGCCCTTGACAGCCGTACGCGCTCGAACAGCAATGGCGACATAGGCGGACGCGGCAAGACCGCGCCACGTTGCGGCGGTCGTGCCGAAGAAGGCTGCCCGGCAGATCCCGCCGACCATGAGCACATAGAAGATGATCACGCCGATATTCACGATGCGCGTGCTGGCGGGGACCTCGGGCATCCAGAAGAGCGCACGGGCTATCAGTAGCACGCCGACAAAGATATACGCGAACTGCTGCCAGATCAGCTGCCCATAGAACCCATCCTGGCGTGTCTTGCGCGTCACTTTGTAGCTGGGCTTGCTGCGGCGAGAGCGCACGGCGATAAAAAAGGCCCGTGTGTAGGTGGGCCAGTGCCCGATCCAGTACTGCCACATACGGAAAAGAAAGTCGAGCCGGCCGCGGGCCAGCACCAGGTAGAACAGCGTGCTGACAAAGAGCCACGGAAAGAGGGCCGCGCCCTCGATAGGCACAAACTGGCCCGTGAGCAGCGAGATGATCGGCGTCAGCATCAGCAGTGGCATAAAGAGGACTGACGAGACGTAGAACATCCCTAGCTCGAGGTACTGGAGCCGCTGGCGAGGCCTGAGGCCGGGCCGGACGAGGGGGTTGTTGAACAAGAACCAGCGCCAGGTGTCGGCGGCCCAGGTGCCGCGCTGCTTCAGCAGCCCCGGGATATCGTCGGGCGACAGGCCTATCGTCAGCACCTCATTATGATACTCCGAGCTGTAGCCCGCACAGTGAAGAAAATAGGAGGTGGTCATATCCTCTACGATGTTCCACGTAGCAAAGCCGCCAATCGAGCGCACCGCCGCGATCCGCCAGAGCACGCCGCTGCCGCACGAGAAGGCGGCATTGCTGCCATTCCGGCCCGGCTGCAGAACATCGTAGAAGATCCGGTCGCGGTTGCCGAAGGGGTCGCCCGGAGGCGTAAAGGCATCTTTAGGCGTCTGCACAAAAGCCAGGCGCGGGTTGGACGCAAAATAGCCGACAAGCTTCTTCAAGAACTGCGGGTGGATCAGCTCGTCGGCGTCCTGGGTGAGCACAAGGGTCGTCGCGGGGAAATGGCGCGCCAGGTAGTCGAGGGCCGAGTTGAGGTTGCCGGCCTTGGCCTCGCGGCGCGCGCCGGGGTTGTAGTGAACGCCGTGGGCCGCCGCGAGGGCGCGCACCTCGTCGCGGTGGCCATCGTCAGAGATCACAATCACAAACCTGTCGGCCGGGTAGTCGATGGCCTTCAGGCTGATGACCGTCTGCGCCAGAATATCAACCGGCTCGCCGTAGGTCGGCACGACAGCGGCCACAAAGGGCAGCTCCTTCGGCAGCGCCGGCGGCGCTTTATTGTCGCGCGGGGCGACCTGGTTGATGTAGCTCAGGGTCATCACCAGCAGGGTGCCAGTGAATCCGACCAGGTGGAGCACGGCGGGCAGCGAGGGGGCGGCCAGGGTGGCCTGAAAGCTATGGAGCAGATAGGACTCGCCGATGAAGACCATCACGGGGCCAAGCAGGCGCAGGGGCCATATGCCGCGAAACAGCTCGGGCGCCCAGAGGGCCGCCGCCACTAGCCCGACCACCACCGACACGGCCGGGCGCGGCCAGAGGTAGGGCCAGAGCAGCGTGTTCATCGAGCGCAGCATCAGCCAGTTGGCTGCCAGGGCGGCGATGATGAGCAGAAAGAACAGGGAACGCTTCAGCATGGTGATACCGTCTGGCAGCGAGGCCTATGACCTCACGACCTCTATAAATTTGGTCTTAGAGCTCCTAGGGCGCGCGGTAGACGGCAAGATGGGCAGAGAAGCCAAGGCTGAGGGGCTGCGTCTCGGTGTAGCCCAGGGTGTAGCCAGCACCCTGCAGCGCAGCCTCGAGCCGCTCGCGCAGCGCGGGCGTATGGTACCCATCGAGGATCACGGCCTGGTAGTAATGGTCGGCGATAGCCGCCTCCATCGCCGCGATGCCGGTCTGGTTCGCGTAGCTGGCGTACCAGGTGCTCGTCCACATCGCGCGATACTGCGGGCCGGGATCGAGGTAGTACTCGTAGATCGGCGCCCCCTCGGCGAGGACCGGCCGGCCCGGGGTGAGGCCAGAGGCCTCGAGGTAGGCGACAGCGCCCCGCGTGTTGGGCCAGCTGTTCTGAAAGCCCCAGTTGCGGTTGAGGGCGTAGTCAAGGCCCCAGATCACGAGGGCGGCGCTGACGACGGCGCCAGTAGCCCCCGCGATACGGCCACCCCACCCTGGGGGCGAGCGAAGGCCCCGCACCAGGCTGTCGCAGCAGTAGCCGGCGAGTGGAGCGAGGAAGAGCAGGCTGTAGGCGCTGTGCTTCCAGGCGGCGTGCTGGTTGGCTGTAACCAGATGGTAGATCGGTGCCGCAAACAGGCTGGCGATGAGGGCGAGGATGAGCAGGGCCCAGAGTAGCTGGCGGGCAAAGGAGAGCTGCGGGGCCAGCGTGAGGCCGCGCCGGATCAGCACAGCCAGCCCGCCCAGGGCGATCAGGCTCGTCACGCCGATCTCGGCCCACATATCGGCGAAGATAAAGGTCCGCTCTCCGCCAACGACGCCATAGCCTCCGGCCAGCAAGATGGCGAGTTCCTCGCGGTTGACCCAGGCGTAGCCGCAGAGCACCGCCGCCGCCGGGGCGAGGAATTTAGCAAGGAGCGGCCACAGCGAGCGGCCCTGGCGGAGAGCGCAGGCCGCCCCGATGCAGAGCAGGGCCGGCAGGTAGAGCGCAGCGAAATACTTCGTGAGGGTGCCGCCGACAAGGGCCGCAGAGGCGATCAGGAGGAGGCGCCGCTCGCTGGCCACAGGCGCCTCGGCGGCGCGCACGATCAGGTAGAGACAGCAGGCCAGCGCCAGAATGACTGGGGCATCATAGACGGCGTACTGCCCCAGATCGATGCTGATCGCCGTCATGCCGAAGAACAGAGTCGCCCATACGGCCGCGCCTGGCTCGAAGAGCCGCAGCGTCGCCAGGTAGACGAGGCAGGCAGCAGCACTGCTGAGCACCACACTCACCAGGCGCAGACCAACCTCTCCGGTGGCATAATCGATTATGGCCGCCAGAGTCGGGTAGAGGTACGAGCCGTACATCCAGGTGAGCGGGTTAGAGTCGAGAGTACCGACCAGGGCGTTACGGCCAACCGTGGCATAGATCGCCTCGTCGACGAAGAGGCTGTTATAGCGCAGGTTGGCGACACGCACTCCGACTATGGCGACCATCAGCACCAGAAAGAGCACCTGATCAGCGCGCAGACTGATCGCCAGAGAGCGCCGCGCGGCGCCCTCTGCCTCAAAGGGCTGAATCATCTTCCCCCCAGCTTAATCTAGCAGGGCCTTATAGATTTGCCACACAGTAGGAGAGGATGCGCGCGAGCGGAGATAGCTGGAGGGGCAGCTAGCTAGGGTGCTGAGATCACCCGGTCTTTGTTATGAGTGGCTCGTTGCGCATCATGATAGTAAGAAACTGTAATGAAGGGCTAATGAATACGATCACATTCCCTGGATGACAAAGCGGTCATTCCTATCCGTTTTTTCGCTCCCTAGAGTGACAGAATCTTTATTAAGCCCGCATTATAGGCTCGTATCCACCGATGCACCACCAGCCCGACAATCTTGCGTTCTTTGTCACATGGAACAGGCACGTGCGGAGGAACTTGTATGCAGCCGACAATGATCGCGGCGCCGGCCCAATCCCGGCGGCTCTGGCCCTGGCTGGTGATCCCTGTGGCGGCCCTGGCCGCCCTGGCCCTCTGGGTGGCGGCGCCGGCCCTCGACTACAGGCTGCCCGCCGACCCAGCCAACCCGGCGGGCAACCCGTTCCATTTCGTGGTCATCACGTCGGCCGGGGTGCTGTCGCTGGCCGTGGGCCTGCTGATGAGCGAGGCGGGGCGCCGCCGCGGCGACGCGCGGGTGCTGCTGCTGGCCCTGGCCATGCTGAGCGCCGCGGCGGCGGTGCTGCTCCACGCCCTGGCCACGCCCAACATCCTGCAGCCGGGGCGCAACGTGGGCTTTGTGATCGCCGCGCCGGCGGGCCTGCTGATGGCGGCGGCCTTCATCGCCGTGAGCGCCGTAGAGCTGCGGCCCGCCCAGGCCAGGGCTATCGTGGCCTGGCAGGGGCTGCTGGGCGGGGGCGTAGTCGCCTTCTGGTCGCTCTTCACTCTCTTCGCCCTGCTGAAGCTGCCGCCCTTCGCGCTGGCCCCCAACCCCGAGACGGTGGATACGCCGCTCTTCTTCTGCGTGATCGGCCTGACGCCGGCGCCACTGGTGCAGTGGCCTGGCACGCTGGCGCTGGCGCTGGCCACTCTGCTCTATGGCTTCGCCGCGGCCCGCTACCTGATGGCCTTTCGGCGGAAGCCCGCCCTGGTGCCGCTGGCCCTGGTCGGGGCCTGTGTGACCCTGGCCGTGATCGCGCTCAACGTCGGCTTCGCCCGCACCTGGCACCTCAGCTGGTGGCAGTGGCACGCCCTGATCGGCGCGGCCTTCGGCCTGCTGGCCTTCGCCGTCTACCGGCAGTACCGCAGCGAGGGCAGCGCCCGCCCGGTCTTTGACAGCCTCTACCTGGAGGAGACGGTGCAGCGCATCCGCCACGAGTACGCGGGGGCGCTCGAGGCGCTGGTCGAGGCGATGCAGCGCCGCGAGGCCGCGGCGGGCGGCGGGCCGCCGGTGAGCGCCGCAGTGGCCTCGCGCTTCGGGCTGAGCGAGGGCCAGGCCGCCGTGCTCGAGCGGGCCGCCGAGGCCCTGGCCCACGAGCGTGAGCAGATCGAGCGCCTGGGCGCCCTGGTCGCCGTCGGCCAGGAGAGCAGCGTGATCCAGGAGGAGGGGCGCCTGCTCCAGCAGGCCCTCGGTCTGAGCAGCGCCGCCTTCCGCGACGACGCCTTCCAGGTGGGGCTGGTGCATGAGGGCCAGCTCGACTTCGCCGCCGATCTGCGGGCCGGGCCGGCCCTGCCGCCCGCCGACGCCGCGGCGCGGGCGCGCGTG
>JAAXUL010001379.1 GCA_013336035.1 Chloroflexales bacterium | reverse complement strand
GTCGTGGAAGGTGCCTCGTCTCTCAGGATCAAGACGAAAAGCGGCATGTTGATGGATATCCGGGGGGTAGCCGCCACCGACCCGGAGAATGATGTAGTCATCCTGTCGGCCATTCCTTCGCCGTGGTCAGCCTGGCCGAGGGGGCGAGCTGGCAGAGTGCCGCGCCGCCGCTGCCGGGCACGGGGGCGGCGCTGAGCGTGGGCGCGCCGGTGAGCAGGGCCGTGGCTCTGGCCGGGGGCGTCGTCGCCCGCCCTGTCGCCACGCTTACCCTGAGCTATGATGCCCGCCTGATCGACCACAGCCGCGCCGCCGCCTTCCTGAACACCCTGCGCGAATGCCTCGGGTAGGGCCAAGAGCGCCCACTTCTCGCAAGTCCGCGACATTTCGCGGATGGTATAATTGCGTGCGAAGGCCAGCGCAAGCCTTTACCGTTAAGACCGCCCGCTCGCATAGCGACATGTTCTGCGCGCCCATGTCCCTGACGCGAGCTTTGGAGGGCTGCTCCGAGGAGCCAGGGCCTGTCTGGCAGATACCGCAAGTGATGGATACGATCTGGCTCGGCTACGACGGCCTCGACCTGCCGCTCCGCGAGATTGCGGCGGTGCTGCTGTACCAACCGGCCCTCGACGGCCGCATCCTCCTCACCTTTGGGAGCGTGCCGCGTGGCGTGCTGGCGGTGGTGGTGACCGAGGGGGGGGCCTACCTGCCGGCCCGCTACTCTGCCGAGCTTCTCCGCCGCCGCTGGGCCGAGTGGAGGGAGGGCCCGTTTTGAGCAGCGAAAGGAGCGACACGGGGAGGCCCCGATCCTGCCCGTGGAGCCTGCGACTTTATGGTAAGCTACGAGATTAGCGCCACCGCTATTACGACAGCCGCGCCCGAGCGTGTCTTTGCCGTCCTCGACGACTTTAGCCACTGGCCGGCCTGGATGCCATCGCTGCAGAATGTACGCGTCGAGCTGCCCAAGGGCCAGCGCCCCGGCCTGGGCTATCGCTTCCGGCTACGCGGGATACTGGTCTATGGGGATCTAGAGGTGACCGACTACACGACCCTGACCCGGTCAACCGCCTTTCGTATCAGCTTCCCGCCCTTCAGCGGGGTCAACCGCTGCCGGCTGGTGGCGATCGGCGACGGGCGCCACCGCATCGAGCGGGTCGATACGCTCGATCTGCCGGCCTTTGTCGCCGGGCTGATCGGCCCGCCGCAGCGGAAGCGCTTCGAGCGCCTGGCCAGCGAGTTTCTGCACGCCCTGAAGCGTGAGGTCGAGGGCCCGCCCCGTGTCTGAGCCTGACGAGCCACTGCGGCGCCTTGTGTCCACCCTCGCGGGGGCGGGCCTGCTGGCCCCAGCCGCGCTGCTCCTCGACGCTCTGCGCCCACTCGACGTGATCAGCAGCCAGCTGGCCCGCTTCAGCCGGCCGCTGGTGGGCGGCACCAGGGCCGAACCCTTTGTGATCGCCCTCGAGGACGCCGCCGCCTGGGCTGAGCTGCGCCGGCTGATGGAGCTCCAGGATTGACAAAGCGTTTTCACTAGGTTACACTTTTAGCGAAGAAACGCGCCGAGTCTGTAAAGAGTTGTGGTGGCGCGATCGGCTGGAGCCCGCCCATGCCGCTCTCCCCTGACACCATTCTGATCCTGCTTGTAATCCTTGTCGTCGTCGCGCTGACCTGGCTGCACCACGCGCGAGTCAGCGCGGGGCGGCTGCCCACGCGCCGAGCACTGCCCGCCCTCGAGACGCTGCGGTCCGCCCTGGGCCGTGGCGCCGAGACGGGCCGGGCGACCCATATCGCCCCTGGCGCCAGCGTGCTCGGGGCCGCCAATGGCGCGCGGGCTACCACAGCCGAGCTGATCGCCGGCCTGCTGATGGCCGAGCGGGTCGCCGGCGAGGCCGCGCTCAACGGCGCGCCGATCCTGGTCAGCTCGGGCGACGCCGTGGCCCACCTGGCCCTGCGCGGCAGCGTCCGGCAGGCCTATCAGGTGGCGGGGCAGGCCCAGGACTACGACCCGTCTCGGGTGCAGCTGCTGGCCCACAACGATGAGCTGGCCTACGCCACGGGCGTCACCACGCTCTATGAGCGGCAGCCCTTCGAGGCGAGCGCCCTGGTCGGCGGGTTCGGCCAGGAGTTTTTGCTGATCGGCGAGGAGGGCGCCCAGCGTGATCTGCCCCAGGTTGTCGGTACTACCAGCAGCGTGGCCCTGCCGCTGATGATG
>JAAXUL010000548.1 GCA_013336035.1 Chloroflexales bacterium | reverse complement strand
AGCAGGTGCATAGGGCCTTCCTCAGACCAGCTGGTTGACCAGCAGCAGCGCCACCAGCAGGGCCAGCACCATAAGCGCCACCAGCAGGTGCCCGCTCTGATCGGTGCTCTCCTCGAACGGATCGGCGGACGGATCGGGCGGTGGGAAATACATGCCCTCGGAGAGCATCGTGAAGACCCAGGATGGGTCGGCGGGAGCCGGGGGCTCCTCGTCGCTCAGTCGCCGCGAGATGTCACGCATGGCACGCTGCTCCTTGGCGGGTGGTCCGCCGGTCGGCCTGGTGGTCGCTGGTGACGGGACGGTGGGAGGATGATCGCAGGTTAAATATAACTTAATTGATCATCATTGTCAAGTACATTCGACTACGCCCCGTCGAGCGCCTGCTGGAGGTCGGCGAGCAGGTCGTCCTGGTCCTCGATGCCCACCGAGAGCCGCACCAGGTCGGGCGGGACGGCCAGGGGCGTGTCGGCGGTGCTGGCGTGGGTCATCGTGGCCGGGATCTCGATCAGGCTCTCGACCCCGCCCAGGCTCACGGCGAAGGTGAACAGCCGGGTGCGCCCCACCAGGGCGCGGGCCGCCGCGGCCCCGCCACGCAGCCGGAACGAGACAATCCCGCCGAAGCCGCGCATCTGGCGCCGCGAGAGCGCGTGCTGCGGGTGCTGCTCGAGCCCCGGGTAGAAGACCTCCGCGACGGCCGGGTGCTCGAGCAGGAAGCGGGCGATGGCCTGGGCGTTGGCCTCGTGGGCGCGCATACGGTGGGCCAGGGTCTTGACCCCGCGCAGGATCAGCCAGCTGTCGAACGGCCCGGGCACCGCGCCCACGGCGTTCTGGAGGAACTTCAGCTGCGCGTAGAGCTCCGGGTCGCTGGTCACCAGGGCGCCGCCGACCGCGTCGCTGTGGCCGCCCAGGTACTTGGTGGTGCTGTAGAGCACCAGGTCGGCGCCCAGCGCGAGCGGGCGCTGGAAGAAGGGCGAGGCGAAGGTGTTGTCCACCAGGGTGCGCACGCCGCGCGCCCGCGCCAGGCGGCTGATCGCCGCGATGTCGGCCAGCTTGAGCAGGGGGTTGGTCGGCGACTCGAGCCAGACCAGCTTCGTCTCCGGGCGGATCGCCGCCGCGACCTGGTCCGGGTCGCCCACATCGACGAAGTCAACCTGGAGTCCCTGGCGCACAAAGACTTTGGTGAGCAGGCGGTAGATCCCGCCATAGACGTCGTCGCTACAGACTACATGGTCGCCGGTGGCGAGCGCGAGCAGCACCGTGCTCGCCGCGCCGAGGCCCGAGGCGAAGGCCAGGGCGTGGGCGCCGCCGTCGAGGGCGGCCAGGGCCGCCTCCAGCGCAGCGCGGGTCGGGTTGCTGCTGCGCGCGTAGACGTACGGCCCAGCCCCGCCCTCGACCGGCTGTGCGTAGGTCGAGGTCTGGTAGATCGGCACGCTCACCGCGCCGGTCTGCGGGTCGGGGGCCTGGCCCACGTGGATGGCCTGGGTGGCGAAGCCGTCGTGCTGCTCGTGGACCTCTTCAGGCGCCATAGGAAAGACTCCTCCGTCCGACACTTCCGCTTACCCTGGCGTCGGCACGGTATAGCTGAATGGTGGCACGATCGGCCGGCGGGCGGCGAAGCGCCCGGGGTCAAACAGCGCGAGATCCACCAGTGACGTCCGACCCGTCAGAATCTGCTCAGCGATCAGCGCGCCGATGGCCGGGCTCAGCTTGAAGCCGTGGCCGCTCAGCCCCGCCGCCACGTGCAGGCCCGGGATCGCGCCCACCGGCCCGAGCAGGGGCTGGGCATCGGGCGAGACATCATATGTTCCGGTGTAGCCCCCCTGGAAGCTGGCGCCCGCCTGATCGGGGAAGCGCCGCAGAAACCAGTCGCGCTGCGCGGCCTGCTCGACCCCGTCCGGCGGGCGCTCCTGCTCGACCTCCGGGTCCTCACGGCCCGCCAGGGGTCCGGCCGTCCCGATCAGCGTCAGCTCGGGGCCCTCCGGGCGCGCGTAGGCGCCGGCGGTGAAGTCGGCCAGCACCGGGTGGATCGGCCCAAAGTCAGGCGTGCGCCGCACCAGCGTGATCGTATGGCGCACCGGTGTCAGCGGCAGCTCGACCCCGTGCGGTGCGAGCAGGGTGCGCGTGCGATAGCCGGCGGCGACGACCACCGTCCCGGTGGCGATCCGGCCTGTACTGGTCTCAACCCCGGTCACCCCGCTTGGGCCAACCGTGATCGTGGTCGCGCTGGCGCCCAGGCGCAGGGTCGCCCCGGCGCGCCGGGCGGCGCGGGCGAAGCCCACCACCGTGCCGTGGGGGTCGGCGTAGCCTGACCGTGGCTCCCACGCCGCCGCGCCGACCTCGTCGAGCGCGAGGCGCGGCTCGAGCACCGCCAGATCGCCGGGGCTCAGCACCTGGGAGTCGATCCCGAGCTGCTGGTGCAGCGCGACCGTCGCCCCAAGTGCCTCAGCGTCCTGCGGTCCGACGAGGACCAGGAAGCCGGTGCGGCGAAATTCTACCTCGCTCTCCGGGTCCACCACCTCGTTGAAGCGCTCGAAGACGCCCAGCCCATACTGCGCCATGCGCGCCAGGGCCGGGTGGGTATAGTGGGTGCGAATAATCGCGCTCGAGCGCCCCGAGGCGCCGGCGGCCAGGTGGAGCGCCTCGAGCAGCACCACCCGCCCCGCGCCCCGCTGGGCGAGTTGCCAGGCGATGCTCGTGCCCGAGCTGCCGCCGCCGATCACCACCACATCCGCGCTGTCGCTCATGCCGCGTCTCCTCCTACCCCTGCCCAAAGATCACCCAGGCCACGCCGAGGGCGAGCAGGGTGTTGAACACCGTGGCGCCCAGGTAGACCCCGAGCGGGCGCCAGCCAGCCGTCCGGATCTCGCCGAACGCGATCTCCCAGCCGATGCTGATGAAGGCCAGGGTTAGGGCCCACTGGCGCAGCGCGTTCACATCCGCGACCTGCGGCTTGCTCAGCCAGCCCAGGCTGACCACCACCGAGGCGAGCAGGAAGCCGAGCACAAACTTGGGGAAGCGTTGCCAGATCAGGCCGGCGGTGGGCCGCTCGCCCTGGCCACCCTCCTCGCGCACCACCCAGTAGGTCGCCAGCAGAAAGGCCACCAGGCCCATCAGCGCGTTCTGCGAGAGCTTGACGATCGAGGCGATCTGCACCGCCTCCTCGCCGTAGATCGTGCCCGCGCCGACCACCGCCGCCGTGGTGTCGATGTTGCCGCCGAACCAGGCCCCCGCCCACTCGGCCGGCAGCCCCAGCGCCGAGGCTACCACCGGCAGCAGCAGCATCAGCGGCAGCGAGACCAGGATCACCAGCGTGGTCACGTAGGCCAGCTGCTCCTTCTTGGCCAGCACCGCTCCGGTGGCGGCGATGGCGGCCGAGACGCCGCAGACCGCCACTGCAGCCGAGAGCACCGCACGCAGCTTCTTGTCCAGCTTGAGCACCCCGCCCAGCCACCAGGTGAAGAAGAAGACCGCCGTGATCATCACCGCGGCCTGGATCAGCCCGCGGGCACCGACGCTGAGGATCTGGGTGAGGTTGACGCTCACGCCGAGCAGGACCAGGCCGGTCTTGAGGAAGAGCTCGGTGCGGAAGGCGCCGCCGAGGCGGGCCTTGAGCCCGGTGGCGCTGGCCGCCAGGTTGGCCAGCAGCCCGAGGGCGGCGGCCCAGATCGGGAACTCGAGGGCCTTGGGGCTGAGCCGGACCAGCAGGTTGGTGAGCAGGGCCAGGGCGATCAGCACCACCGCGGAGAGCGCCAGGGAGACAATCTGGGTCTGCCGGCGGGGCTGGGCGAGCGATTCTGCCTGCGCCATAGGGAACCCTCCTTGCTGCTTACCAGGGCACGCCGGAGATGACACCGAGCAGGACCAGGACGATCAACACACCGCCGATGATCACCGACCACCAGTCCTCGCTGATCCGGCGCCACCAGGGCGGGGGGGCGGGCTGTTCCGGAAGACTCATCACCTACCTCCTGATACAGAGCGGCTCCAGCCGAGCCTATGGCGAGCGCTGCAGTGTCTCGGACACCGCGTGGAAGCTTCACGCGTATGAGGGCACATCGATGAGTAGTGAGTCGCAACAGTGCGAGCAATGATCGGTGGGCATCGACCCGGCGCGGCGTGCGGTTGGCACGGGCCGCACGCCGTACCGGGTGTCCCAGCCCGTGGCGCGAGGGCGGAAGGGCGGGCGGGGTGGTGGGGATCAGCCGAGGGAGGGACAACGGGTGCGACACAGGGTCGGGCACATACGCGGTCCTTGTCAGCGCGCGCTTGCTCCAGCGAGAGCCGGGGCTCCGGCTGGGTGGCGTGGGGCGGCTGCCACGGGTGACGGTATAAAATATAATAAGTTTTATCAACTTTGTCAAGTAATAACACCGGATCGTCCCCTTAGCTCACCCCGGCGAGGGCGACCACGCGCTGAGCGCCGCGCCCGTAGACTTTGAACAGGTTGGTCAGGGTAATTATGGGTGCTGCTCACGTAGATAGCGCCCGGCGGCAGCGCCGCCAGGCGGTGAGCTCAGCGATCGGTTCCTAGAAGGCGGGGAGTACGGAGCCCTTGTAGTGCTCTTCGATAAACTGCTTAACCTCGGGTGAGTTGAGCAGCCTGGCCAGCGTCTGGATCGCTGGGTCGCTCTCCTTGCCCTTGAGCACCGCGAGCACATTGGCGTAGGGATTACCAATGCCCGACTCAAGCGCGAGCGCATCGGTGCTCGGGGTCAGCCCAACCTCCAGCGCGTAGTTGCCGTTAATCACCGAGATCGCCGTATCATCGAGTGAGCGCGGCAGCTGGGCGGCCTCCAGCTCGGCGATCTTGAGCTCCTTCGGGTTCGCGGTGATGTCTGCAATTGTGGCAGCGCTGCCGGCGCCCTCGCGCAGGGTCAGCAGGCCATTGGTGGCGAGCAGCTGGAGCGCCCGCCCCGCGTTGGTCACGTCATTCGGGATGGCCACCACCGCCCCGGCGGTGAGCTCGTCCAGGCCTTTCACCTTGCGCGAGTAGATGCCGAGGGGCTCGATATGGACATTGGCCACGGGGACGAGCGGGATGTTGTGCTCCTTCGCGAAGTCCTCCAGATAGGGCACATGCTGGAAGAAGTTGGCGTCGAGCTGGCCGTCGGCCAGGGCGAGGTTGGGCTGGACATAGTCGCTGAACTCGACGATCTCCAGCGTGAGGCCCGCGGCGGCGGCCAGGTTGTCATTGATGTAGGTCAGGATCTCGCCGTGGGGCACAGGCACGACCCCGACGCGCAGCGTGACGACGCTCGCTTCGGTCGTAGCCGGGGCCGGGCTCGCAGCTGCGGCCGGGGCCTGGGTCGCCGGAGCAGTGGCGGCCTCGGGGGTGGTCGGGGCCTGGGTCGCCGGGGCGGTGGGCGCAGCCGCAGCCGCGGTCGGGGCGGCGGTGGGGGTGCTGCTCTGGGCGCCGCCACAGGCGGTCAGCGCAAGGCTAAGCAGGCTGATGAGCACGAGCGGGCGGACATGGGGGCGAAACATCGGTGGGTCCTCCTGAGATTCTGGCTGTGCGACGTGGCACAGGTGTCAGGGGTATATATAACTTATACAATATAATTTGTCAACAACTAATTGACAAAGTTGATCAATTAAATTAAGATAAAGCCCGCGCACCGCAGCGACTGCCTGGACGGATGTATGGGGCTTCAACGAGGCGGGCCTCTTCAATTCCCGGGAAGAGTCCCGCCTGGCGTGCCGATGCTGACCGCAGCGAGCCCACTGTATTTGAGGAGAGCGCCTGATGAGTGACCTGTTTCTGGGTATCGATGTCGGCTCGACGACCGTCAAAGTGGTCGTCATCGACCCCT
>JAAXUL010000547.1 GCA_013336035.1 Chloroflexales bacterium | reverse complement strand
CAGCCGCACACCTTCTACCCGGGCCACCCCTACGACCTGCGGCCGCACACGGTCGAGGTGGCCGAGGGCAGCCTGCTCGCCCGGGCCGTGGGCCTGCCGGCGCTCGCCGTGAACAGCATGCACCACCAGGCCTGCCGCGAGGTGGCGCCTGGCCTGGTGGTGACGGCGCGCTCGCCGGACGGCCTCGTCGAGGCCCTCGAGGTGGCGGGCCACCCCTTCGCCCTCGCCGTGCAGTGGCACCCCGAGGCCCTGCCCGACGCCCCCGAGATGCGGCGCCTGTTCGAGGCCTTCGTGGGGGCGTGCGCCCGGCTGCAAGACGCCACGCTCTAGCGGGTCGGCTGTTTTGTGGATGCTCTTCGGGATCGCCGAGCGCGTCCTCCGGCGTTAGGGCCTCGGTAGCTCAGGCAGCGGCGCTAGATCCGCCCTCCTCTCCGCGGCCGAGAGGGGGAGCCGAGCGCAGCACGGCGGCGATCAGCTCGTCGAGGGGCGCGGCGTCGAGCGAGGCGACGGTGAGGTCGGCCGGGGGCAGATCGAGCCGCCCGGTGATCGCCCCCGGCACGGCGACCACGGGGCAGCCGGCGGCGCGGGCGGCCACAATGCCGTTGGGCGAGTCCTCGAAGACCAGGCAGGCGGCGGGCGACAGGCCCAGGCAGGCGGCGGCCATAAGGAAGAGGGCGGGGTCGGGCTTGGTGCGCTCGACGTCGTCGCCGGTGAGCACGCAGGCGAAGCGGTCGATGATGCCGTGGCGGCTCAGCCAGCCCTCGACCCATGCCCGGCCGCTGCTCGAGGCCACGGCGCACGGCAGCCCCATGGCCCTGGCCTGGTCGAGGGTGTCGAGCACGCCGGGGAGCAGGGGCTGGCCCGCGCTGAGCTTGTCCTTGAGGTCCTGGCGCCGCAGGCGGATCGCCGCGGCCTCGGCGCGCAGCGCCGCGGCGCGCTCGGGGCTGGCGGCGGCCACCAGGGTGAGCAGGTGCTCGAGCGCGTCGAAGCCGTGGTTGGTGCCCAGGGCGCCGGCCCACACGTCGAGCCCGATCGTGTGGCCGTGCTCGGCGTAGATCTGCTGCCAGCTCTCGAGGGCCGGCGTCTCGGTGTCGATGATCAGGCCGTCGAAGTCGAAGATGAGCGCTTTGATCATAGGTGGCAGCGTGACTGAGCGACTGAGCGACTGAGCGACACCTTGAAGCGCCAGCAGAGGTTACCTGGCCACCCCGTCAACCTGGTCAGGCACGGCGGCCGCATCATTCAGCTCAAGGCGCTCGACGACCCCGTCGCGCAGATGGACGATGCGGTCGGCGTAGCGGGCGACGCCCATGTCATGGGTGACGAGCAGCAGGGTGCGGCCCTCATCGCGGACGAGGCGCCGCAGCAGGGCCATGATCTCGCCGCCGGTGCGGCTATCAAGGTTGCCGGTGGGCTCGTCGGCCAGGATGAGGCGCGGGCTATTGGCGAGCGAGCGGGCGATGGCCACGCGCTGCTGCTCGCCGCCGCTCAGCTCTGCCGGGCGGTGGTCGCCGCGGTGGCCGAGCCCGACCTGGTCGAGGATCTCGAGGGCGCGGCCCTTGCGCCGTGCGGGCGGCACGCCGGACAGCATCATCGGCACGGCCACATTCTCCCAGGCGGCCTTGATCGGCAGCAGGTTGAAGCTCTGGAAGATGAAGCCGAGCGTGTCGCGGCGGTAGGCGACCAGCTGCCGGTCGGTGCTGCGGCCCAGCTCGAGGCCGCCCACCCAGACCTCGCCGCCCGTGGGCCGCACCAGGCCGCCGATCAGGTGGAGCAGGGTCGACTTGCCGCTGCCGCTGGGGCCGACCAGGGCGACGAACTCGCCGCTCATGATCTCGAGGTCTACGCCGCACAGGGCATCGACGGCGCTCTTCCCCATCTGGTAGCGGCGGGCCAGGGCGACGGTGCGGATCAGAGGTTCTGTCATGCTTCCATCATATCACGAAGGGGCGCAGCCACAGACTGTGCCCCTTCTCAGCGGTGCCCCGGCGCTGGGCCTACTTCAGCCCCTCGGCCACCTTGATGGCCTCGTCGCCCGGCAGGGTGCCGGCGACCACATAGCGCACGCCGCCGCTCTGCCAGCGCAGCAGGCTGCCCTCGCCGTCGCCGCCGGTGATCAGGGTGGAGGGGGCGCCGCCGACCGTCACTTCGGTCACCTGGCTGCCGGCGGGCGGCTCGCGGTCGCGGCCTACGTCCTCGTTGCTCTGCACGAGGCTAACGCTGCCGCCGTCGCCGCCGTAGTTGAGAATGACCGTGCTGGTGCCGATCACGCGCGCCTCGACCAGGGCCAGGCCGGCGGGCAGGTAGGTCGGCTCGCGCAGGGTGAAGCTGACGGCGGTGCGGGCCTCGTCGAGGCTGGCGGCCTTCGGCTGCTGCATCTGGGCGGCCAGATCCTCGGCCTGCACGACCTCGGCGTCGGCGGGCGGCGTGAAGGCGAAGAGCGCGTCGTCGATGTCCTGGTTGGTCTCGATACTGCGGACCTCGACGGTGCCGCTGCCAAGATCGCTGGCGTCGAGGGTCAGCTTAAGCGGCAGGGCCAGCTCGACGTCGACCCACATCGTGCCCTCGATCAGGCCGTCGAGCTGCAGCTGGGCGCTGGTCTCGGACTTCGGGGTCACCTTGACCTTCCAGGTGTCCTTGCCGGCCACCTGCTCGCTGCCGAGCACCTCGAGGTCGACGGCGTCGAGGCCCTGGGCGACCAGGTCGGTGAGCATCGTGGCGGGGCCGGCGGGCGTTGCGGCGGCGGCCTCCTTCATCTTGCCGGCCTCGCCCGTGACCACGGTGTTCTCGGCCTTGTTGTAGAGCCAGAAGGTCGTGCCGTCGCTGACGGCGACCGTGCCCTCGAGGGCCTTCTCGCTAGCCTGGAGCACCTCGGCGCGCAGGCGCGAGATCGGGGCGCCCGCGGCGTTCGTCTCGCCGGTCTTCTCCGTCCAGCCCTCGACCACGATCTGGCCCGAGCGATCGGGCGAGGTGAAGTCGATGGCGACGGTGGCGTGGGCGCTGGTGGTGGCCGCGCGGGCGGCCTCCATGCGGTCCACGATCTCCTCGGCGGTGGGCAGGGTCGCGCCGCAGGCCGCCAGGGCCAGGGCGCCGATCAGAGCGATGAGCAACAGCGTATAGCGTCGCATGGTTACTCTCCTGTTGGATCCTTCTACACAGGTTGTACCACGGCGCGCCCCCGCCGATCTAGGCCATGCGCGTTAGGGCAGTGTTACCAATTGTGAACGCGGGCGACAGACGCCACGCGGCCCGCCGCGCAGCCTGCGAATCCTTCAATGCGGGGCGATAATCCCCCTCTCACCCCGCCGTCACATCAGCCTCATTACGCATATCCCCTGAGACCAGCGACCGATGGCCTGGCGCATAGACGCGGGCTAGAATAGGTCGGCAGCGAACCAGAAGGCACTAAAGGAATCGTGATGGAGCTCATCATCCGGCCCTTCCGCGGCGACGACGCGGACTACGAGGCCGTAGTCTCCGTCCATAACGCCGTCTTCCCCGAGTATGCCGAGCAGGTGAGCGACTGGCGCCATTGGGACAAGCAGCGCCCCGAGCACTGCAAGCTCGAGCGCTGGCTGGTCGAGCGCGACAGCACCGTCGTGGCCTTTGGCCATCTCTTCCAGAGCCCCTCGATGTTCCACCCGCGCAAGTTCTTCGCCGCTATCGAGACCCGCCCCGAGCACCAGCGCCAGGGGATTGGCGCGCGCCTCTACGACCACATGATGGAGCTGCTCGCGGCCTATGATCCGCTGAGCCTGCGCACCAACACGCGCGAGGATCTATCTGGCGCGATCCACTTCATCCAGCGGCGCGGCTTCGTCGAGGAGATGCGGGCCTGGGAGTCGCGCCTCGATGTGCAGACCTTCGACCAGCGCCCCTGGGCGGGCCACGAGGCGAAGGTGCTGGCGCAGGGCGTCGAGATCGTGACGCTGCGCCAGCTCCTCGACCAGGGGGCCGACCTCAAGCGCGACCTCTACGAGGCCATAGCCGAGATGGTCCACGACGTGCCGCACCCCGACGAATTCACCCCCGTCCCCTTCGAGCAGTGGGAGCCGAACCACTTCGGCGACCAGAACCTGCTGCCCGAGGGCTACTTCATCGCCATGCACGGCGGGGCCATCGCCGGCGTCAGCCAGCTGTGGCTGCACAGCACCGCGGCCGATGTGCTGAACACGGGCCTCACGGCCACCCGCCGCGACTACCGGCGCAGGGGCATCGCCCTGGCCCTGAAGCTGCGCGCCATCGAGTTTGCCCGCCGGCGAGGCACCCGCGAGATCCGCACCGGCAATGAGTCTAACAACCGGCCTATGCTCAGCATCAACGAGGCCCTCGGCTTTGTGAAGCGGCCGGCGTGGGTCAGCTTCGTAAAAACACTCAAGGAGGCTTGATGGAGCTCACCATCCGGCCCTTCCGCGGCGACGACGCGGACTACGAGGCCCTGGTCGCGATCCGCACTGTCATCTGGCCCGAGTACCCGTTCTCTATCGCCGAGCACCGGCGCTGGGACGCGAAGCGCGAGGCGCGCCTGGCCTTCCAGCGCATCGTCGCCGAGGCCGACGGGCAGCCGGTGGGCATGGCCCAATACGAGAACGTGCCGTGGATGTACCACCCGCAGAAGTTCTTCGGCAATCTCTTCGTCCACCCCGAGTACCGCCGCGGCGGCATCGGCACGCGCCTTTACAACTACCTGCTGGCCGATATGGCGCCGCGCGAGCCGCTGGCCCTGCGCCATATCATCCGCGCGGACTACCCCGAGGGCCTGCGCTTCCTCGGCCAGCGCGGCTTCGTCGAGGAGCTGCGGGCCTGGGAGTCGCGCCTCGACCTGGCCAGCTTCGACCCGACGCCCTTCGCCGGCGCCGACGAGCGCGTGGCCGCCCAGGGTATCACGATCACGACGGCGAGTGATCTGCTGGCGCGCGACCCCGACTTCTGGCCGCGGCTCTACGCGTGCGACTGCGACGCCTCGCGCGACGTCCCTATGCCCGAGCCCTACACGGCGCCGCCCTTCGAGGAGTGGGTGAAGTACTTTGAGAATAACCCGAGCTTCCTGCCCGAGGCCTACTTCGTGGCCGTAGACGGCGATCGCTATGTGGGCACGAGCGCCCTCTGGCGCCACGAGCACTTCGTCGACCTCGACACGGGCTTCACGGGCGTGATCCGCGAGTACCGCCGCCGCGGCATCGCGCTGGCCATGAAGCTGCGCGCTATCGCCTACGCCCGCGGCGTCGGCGCGCCCAGAATCCGCACCGACAACGAGTCGACCAACCGGCCGATGCTCAGCATCAACGAGGCCCTCGGCTTTGTGAAGCAGCCGCCGTGGATCACGCTGGTCAAGAAGTTTGACGAGGGGCAGATAGCATAGAGAGGGTTCGCAACCGAGTTGCGCTCTCTCCGCTCGCCGCGGCAGGGGGAGGCGTCAGACTGTAAAGTAAAAAGCCGCGCCGCGAAACCTTGCCCTAGCTGGAGAACGACCGATGGCCCTGCCGCTTGTCCGGCTGGAGGGGGCGCCCTACGACCAGGGCGCCCTGCACGGCGCGGCCCTGCGCGAGCAGATCGGGCAGAACCTGGCGCTCTACTTCGCCCGCTTCGAGCGCGAGCTGAAGCTGTCGCGCGAGGAGGCCCTGGCCCGCGCCGCGCGCTACGCCGAGGCTGTCCGCGCCCAGAGCGCCGCCTACTACGAGGGGATGCGCGGCATCGCCGACGGCTCGGGCTTCAGCCTGGGCGAGATCGCGGCGCTCAATGTGCGCTACGAGCTGTTCTACGACGAGTTTGCCGAGCGGCCGGTGCCCGACGGCTGTACGGCCTTCGCC
>JAAXUL010001378.1 GCA_013336035.1 Chloroflexales bacterium | reverse complement strand
TGTGCTCTTCCGATCTCTCGAGGAGCTGGGGGGCGACCAGCCAGTCGTAGAGCACCACATCGGCCTGCCGCAGCAGGGTGAGCCCGCGGACAGTGATCAGGTCGGCGCGCCCCGGTCCGGCGCCGACGAGGTAGGCTTTACCGCTCATCGCTGTTCTCGGGCGCGCCGGCGACAAGCCAGCGCGCAATGCTATCGCGGATGGACGCTGCCCGTGCCGGCGCGGCGCCGCCGGTGCTGACGGCTACGGTGAGGCCGGGCCCGCGGTGCAGGGCCGGCACGTGAAAGCTGCCCTCCTCGGGTGCGTCGGCGACATTGCAGAGCGCGCCAAGGGCCGTGGCCTCGCGGGCGACCTGCGTGTTGACCGCGCGCTGGTCGCTGGCGGCGAAGACTAGCCGCGCACCGGCCAGATCACCCGGGGCGTAGGGCCGCCGCTCCCAGCTGATCCGGCCTGCGTCGGCCCACGCCTGGAGCTGCGGGCTCGCCTCGGGGCTGATCACCCGCACCGCCGCGCCGGCGGCCAGCAGCCCGCGGACCTTGCGCTCGCCCACCTTTCCGCCGCCGACCACCACTGCCGCCATGCGCTCCGTGTTAGTGAGGATGACCGGGTAGTCGTTGGGCGCCTCGGCCGGCGCCGCCGAGGGGGGATCCGCCGTCTCGCCGCGGGCCTTCGCCGCATACCCCCTTGGTGTCACCATGCGCCCGCCGGCGATGTAGCTGCGGCTGTTGCCGACCAGCACCACGGTGAACATATCCGCCTGCGCGGGGTCGGCCTCGGCCAGGGTTGTGACCGTGATCCGCTCGTCGGGGCGGGCGACGTTTGTGGCGAAGGCTACGGGCGTGGTGGGTGGGCGCCGGGCGCGCAGGATGGCCAGGGCGGCGCCGAGCTGCCAGTGGCGCTCGCGCGAGCGCGGGTTGTAGAGGGCGACCACGAAGTCGCCGGCGGCGGCGGCGGCCACCCGCCGCTCGATCAGCTCCCAGGGCGTGAGCAGGTCGCTCAGGCTGATCACGCTAAAGTCGTGGCTGATCGCCGCGCCGAGCCTCGCCGCCGCCGCCTGGAACGCGCTGATGCCCGGCAGCACGGTCACCTCGGGCTCCGCGCCCGTCCAGCCGCGCGCGTGCAGCGCCTCGAAGACTGGCCCGGCCATCGCGTAGACGCCGATGTCGCCGCTGCTCACCAGGGCCACGCGCCGGCCCGCTGCCGCCTGCTCAATCGCCTGGAGCGCCCGGTCCATCTCGGTCTTCATCCCCGAGGCGATCACCCGCTGACTGGGGGCGAGCAGGTCGCCGAGCGCGTCGATGTAGCCCTGGTAGCCGACGACCACCTCGGCGTCGCGCAGGGCGGCGTGGGCGGCCAGTGTCATCTGCTGCGGGTCGCCCGGGCCAAGGCTGACCAGCGTGAGGCGGCCCCTGGCGTGAGGAGGTGTGAGGGTGAGGGCTTGCTGGCGCTCGCCGGGTGAGGGCTCGCTATCGCTCGCCGGGCGAGGCGATGAGGCGATGGCCTCGCGCCCTCGCATCAGCGCCACCGCCACGGTGCAGCGCGCGAAGGCCCGCTTGGGCACGAGCAGCGGCCCGCCCGCCACGAGCGCGGCGCAGGGCTCCGCGACGCCGGGGAGATCCAGGTGCGCGCTGGCGGCGCTCGGGCTGAACGCCGCTCGGTCGAGGGCCGCCAGCTGTGCGGCCGAAACGATCTCCAGCGGTACGCCCAGCGCCTCGGCGAGGGCCAGCAGGCCCGGCTCCTCGGCCTTCAGCTCGGCGGTGGCCAGGGCGGCGATGCAGGTTGAGTCGAGCCCCGCGCCGTCGAGCGTGGCCCCGAGGGCGTCGTGCAGCTCCTCGGCCGGCACGCCCCGCCGGCAGCCCATGCCCACCACGAGCAGCGGCAGCGTGTAGCGCACGGTCTTCGCCCGCAGCGCCGGCCAGAGCGCGCCCAGGGCGCGGTGGGTGACGAGCAGCGCGGCCCGGTAGCGCTCCGCCAGCAGCGCCTCGGGCTGATCGACGAAGGTCAGATCGGGGCAGTCGGCGAGCCAGCCCTCGAGCTGGCGCCGCTGCGCCGGCAGCGCCGGGTCGACATAGCAGCCGAGCGGCTCGCCATTGACCAGACAGCCCATCGCGTAGGTCAGGGCCGAGTCGGGGTCGAGCTGCCAGCCCGCCTCGTGCCCCAGCAGATCGAGGGCCGGCAGGCCCTGGGTGTCGCTGGCCGTCGTCACGGCGGCG
>JAAXUL010000546.1 GCA_013336035.1 Chloroflexales bacterium | reverse complement strand
CTCGAACATAGGTTGGCGGTTCATAGATCCTCCTGTTCCTTCGTGCAGGATCATGATACTGCGAACCTATGTTCGTTTTTTTGCGCGACCCAAATCTGTGATCTACTGAGGGTGTTTTGCGGACCCAACTCGGCGGCTCGCTTCATGTGATGTGCGGCGAGCGCGTCATCGCCCCGCTGACGGTAGATCATGGACAGGCCGAGGTGATGGTGGGCCGTGATGTGTTCGGCCTCCGGGCCGTGTTGGGCGGCCAGTTGCACGGCATCCTGATACCTAAATTTCGCGCGAATTAGTGGCACGATGCTCACCTACCGCACCAGAACGCGTTCTACAAAGCGGGCAACGGATCGCGCAAGGGTGTTCTGAAGGCTGGAATAGAGGACTGCTGGGCTGCCGCCTCCTGCGCGTTCTGAAGCCATAAACCGAGCACGATGTCAGTAATTGGCGCGAAAATTGGGTGATAGGCCCGCTCGGCCTCGCTCAGGCGCCCCAGGCCCACCAGTTGGTCGGCGAGCGCAAAGGCGCTGGCAACCACGAAGACGTGATTGCCCAGCTGAGTCATGCGCTCCATCCAATCACCAAGCGCCCGGGTGGCCGACTCGAGGTTGCCGCTGGCCCAGCGCGGCGATGTCATCTACCGAGAGATTCAGCCCCATCACCTGGTTGAGAAAGTCAGCGGCCTCGGCGGGGGTGAAACGCAAATCTGCGGCGCGCAGCTCGGTCAATTGGTTTTGGGCGCGTAGGCGGGCGAGGGGCAGGTGGGGATCCTCGCGGGTGGCGATGACCAGATGCATCTGGGGTGGCAGGTGCTCGATCAGGAAGACGAGGGCCTGGTCTACGGATGGGGAGTCAATCACGTGGTAGTCGTCGAGGACGAGGATAAGCGGGTCGGGAGCGGCGGTGATATCATTGAGCAGGGTGCTCAGAATCGCTTCGGCGGGCGGCGGCTGCGGGGATTGGAGCAGACCGGCCATGCCTGTGCCAATCGTCGTGGCAATCCCTTCGACGTCGCTCAGGGCAAGCGTCTGCAACGCCGCGACCAGGTAGGTCAGAAAGCGGGTGGGGTCGTTATCGCCTTGGTCTAGCGACAGCCACGCCACCTTCGGTGGCGAATAGAGAATAGAGAATGACGAATGACGCTTAGCTTGTTCGGCTTTCTCTATTCCTAATTCTCTATTCTCTATTCTCGTGAGCCAGTGGCTCACGAGCGTGGTTTTCCCAAAGCCGGCAGGGGCCGAGATGAGAGTCAGTCTGCGATGGAGACCCGCATTCAGCCGCGTGATCAAGTCGGCGCGGAGCACGACATTCGGCCGTGGCGGCGGGATGAACAGCTTTGTCGCGAGCACTGGGTTTGGCATAGCGTTATTATAGAGTACGCGTCTTTAGCTATCGCGGCTGTCACATGCCCCGTGGTTGTCTACGCGCTCAAGCAGATCCTGCACAAGTTCCCGCCGGAGCACCGTGACACGTTCCTGTTCACCCGCGTCTTCGACAGCGTTCTCGCCGTACCCTCTCCCTTATTCGCCTATACCCCCGGTGCTGGAGCCCATGAGCACGTCAGCGATGGTCGTTATCAGGGTGCGTATCCCGACGGGCTTGGCGAGATACACGGTCGCTCCGGCGGCCAGACAGTGCTCGCGGTCACCTGGCATCGCCAGCGCCGTCAGGGCGATGATCGGTATCCTCGCCACGTTCAGATCGGCCCGGATCTGCCGGATCGCCGTCAGCCCGTCCATGCCGGGCATCTGGATATCCACGACGGCCACATCGGGCTGGTGTGCCCGCACCATCGCGAGGGCCTCTGTCCCCGTGCGCGCCGGCACAACCTCACAGCCCTCCTGGCGCAGCAGATCGGCGTAGAACTGGAGCGTGGGCTCGTGGTCGTCGGCGATGAGCACGCGCGGGGGCTGGGCCCAGCTGGGGGCAGCGGGCGCCGCTGCCTGCGCCGCCAGTGGCGCGACGTTGTCCGCGCTGGCCCAGGGTAGGCTGACCGTGAAGCGGCTGCCCTGGCCCGGGGTGCTCGCGAGACTGATGCTCCCGCCGTGCAGGTCCACCAACCGGTGCACCAACGTCAGCCCCAGCCCAATGCCGCCGTACTGCCGGGAGAGCCGCCCATCCACCTGCGTGAAGGGCTGAAAGAGCCGCGCGAAATCGGCCTCGGCAATGCCGATCCCCGTGTCCCAGACCACGAACTGGATGTGCGCCTGCCCGCCATCGCCGGTCACCTCCAGGCCCACCGTCCCGCCCTGGGGGGTGAACTTGACCGCGTTGTCGAGCAGGTTGACCAGGATCTGGGTCAGGCGGCGCGCATCGGCCCGCAGCCCCTCGACCCCAACTGCCACGGTGCGCAGGAGCTTGATGCCCTTCGCCTGCGCGGGGGCCTGCACGAACTGCAGGGCGGCGCGGCAGAGGGTGTCCACGTCGACGGGCTGCGCGTCCAGGGGCGCTTTGCCCGCCTCGAGCTGGGCCAGGTCGAGGATGTCGGAGAGGATGGCCAGGAGATGTCTCCCACTCTGGGTGACCTGGGCGAGCGCCTGCCGCTGCCGGTCACTGATCGGCCCGTACAGCTCCTCATTGAGGGCCTCGGTGATCCCCAGCACGACATTGAGCGGAGTGCGCAGCTCGTGGCTCATCATGGCCAGAAACTCGTCCTTGAGGCGCAGCGCGCGGGTGAGCGCGGCGTTGGTCTGGCTCAGGGTGTCGGTGCGAGCGGCCAGCGCCGCCGCGTCCCACTTGGGCTGGGTGATATCGTGGGCGGTGACCACGCCCAGGATCAGCCTGCCGCCCTCGTCGTAGACCGGGCCCCCATTGAAGCGCAGCCAACGCTCCGGCTCGCCCCGGGTCGAGCGCACGCGCAGCTCCAGGCCGACGAACGACTCGCCGCGCAGCACGCGGGGGAGCGGCCACTCCTCCGGGGCCAGCGCCTGGCCCTCAGTGCCCACAAGCTGATGTGGCGTCCGCTGGGCCAGCTCGGCCATGCTCGCTGGAGGCTGGGCCGGGTCGAGGCCACGCAGCTGCAGGTCTGCGGGGTTGATCAGGGCAAGGCTGCCGTCCGGGCGGGCCGCAATGACCCCCTCGTGCATCGTCCGCACCACCGCCGCGAGCTGCTGGCGCTCGTACGCCAGGGCGCGCTGCGTCTGGTGTTGCGCGGTGATGTCGCGGCCAACGATCACCGCGCCGATGATCGCGCCCGCGGGGTCGCGAATGGGCGCGAAGCTGTAGCTGCCCACCCAGGTCTCCCCCGTATCTTTGCGCCGCAGCGTGTATTCGGCGTTCGTGCCTGTCTCGCCCCGGAGCGCGCGGGGCATAACCCACTGCTCCAGCGGCACCAGCTCGCCCGTGGCCAGGTAGACGTCCAGAAATGCGGGATACGCGGCGAGCGTGGTCGCGCACTCGGCCTTGGTCCGGAACTTGTGGAAGGTGGCAAAGGCATCATTGAAGTCAAGGAATCGCCCGTCGGTGTCCGAGATGAAGACGGCGTCGGTCATACTCTCCAGGGCCGCCTGGAGCTTGGCCGTGCTCGCCTGCAGCGCCGCCTCCGCCTGCTTGCGCTCGGTGATGTCCGCTGCGATACCCGACATCCGCACGGCGCGGGGCGGTGCCGCTGCGAAGAACGTCTGCGCGGTGATGGCTAGCCAGCGCGTGGACCCGTCCGGCGGCAGCAGGCGCATCTCCGCGCGGAGCACCCCGTCCCCAGCGGGGTCGGTTGCGCGCGCGAGCGCGGCGGCGTAGCCGGCACGATCGTCCGGGTGAATCAGGCTCCCGAGCGCCACTGCCAGCGAGAGCGCGCCGTCGGCGGGCAGCCCGCAGAGGGCGAGCATGCGGGCGTCCGGCTCGCCGCGGTCGGCCTCGGGATACCACAGAAAGGTGCCGATATTGCCGCCAGCCATCGCCAACTGCAGCCGCTCTTCCGACGCCCGCAGCGCCGCCTCGGCCTGCTTCCGCTCGGTGATGTCGGTCGTCACCACGACCACGTGCCAGTCGGGGAAGTCTACCGGCGCCGCGCTGACGCTGGTCCAGATCACCGCGCCGGCCTCGGTGACGATGCCAGTCTCCAGGTTGGCCACGGCCTGGTGGGCTTGAAGCGCGCGGGCACTGGCGTACTCCACGGCGGGCATTGACGTGCCATCGGACCGTAGGTACTGGCGGGCCTGGTACGCCCCGCGGTGGAGGCTGGCCTGGTCGAGCTGGAGGATCTGCTCCAGCGCCGGGTTCGCATAGACGACGTCGCCCGCCGCATCGAGGATGGAGATGCCGACCGGGAGAATGGCAAAGAGGGTACCGAGCTTGCGCTCGAGGTCGTGCAGCGCCTGAGCAACCTGGAGGCGTTCGGTACTGTCGAGCCCAATGACCGTGACCCCGGTGATGGCGCCCGCCGCCGTGCGGATCGGGCCGAAGCGATACGCGAAAATGCGTGGTGCGGCAGCAACGCGAGTCGGCAGTTCCAGGCTGAAGGCCTCGCCGGCGAGGGCGCGGTCATAATACGCGCGCAGCTCCTGCTCATCGGCGGGTATGGTTGATGACAGTATGCGCTCACCCGGAGCAACGGTGCGCCCGCTCGCGGCGCGGGCCAGGTCATAGAAGCGCGTGTTCGCGATGATCAGGCGGTACTGAGCGTCCACCGACCAGATCACCCCGTCCGTGTTCTCAATCAGGCTCGCCAGGTTCTCCTGGCTCGTGCGCAGCGCCTCCTCGGCCTGCTTGCGCGCGGTGATGTCACGGGCGATGCCCTCGAACACCACGGGCTGGCCGGCCTCAACGGCCACCGGCCAGCTGTGCAGCTCGGCCCACCGGATCGCGCCATCCTGGTGCCGCCAGCGGATGACCGCCGGCGGTGGCTGGTCATGCCAGCCGGTGAGCAGCTGCTGGAAGCCGGGCCGGTCCTCGGGGAGGACCAGCTGGAGGCCGAGGGTGATATCACCGTAGAAGGCCTCGCGGGGGTAGCCGGTCAGCCGGGCGATCGCGGGACTGAGGTACTCCAAGGCCAGGGTCGGCGCCACCCGGACGCGGTAGAGCACATCGTGGGCGTGCTCGGCGAGCAGGCGGAAGCGCTCCTCGCTGGCCCGCAGCGCGGCGGCGGTGCGCGTGCGCTGTGTGACATCGGTGACGGTCACGCCGACGCCGGCGACCGCACCGGCAGTCCCCAGCACGGGGAAGGCGCTGATTTGCCAGTCGTGGGGCGCCCCGTCAAGCGAGCACGGCTGGCCATGCAGCTCCAGATCGCGCATGGCCTCGCCGGTCGCCAGCACCTGGCCGAAGAGTGGCTCAAGCTGCGGGGCCAGGCCCGGCAGCACCTCAGCCAGCGCGTGCCCGAGATGCTCCTCAGGCGTCCGGCCATTGAGCGCGGCCAGGGCGGGGTTGACCAGCTGGTAGCGCAGCTCGTGGTCCAGGTAGCCGATCCCACTCGGCAGGCTGGTGATCAGGGCCTCCAGCCGGGCGTGGACCTCGGCGGCGGCCTGCTCCGCGGCCTGCCGGTCCTCCCGCAGCTGCGCCTGGGCCAGCGCCTCCGCAGCGCGCCGGGCGAGGCCCTCGGCCAGCACCAGATCCTCGGGCGCATAGGGGCGCCCCGCGGTGGTGCGCCCCAGCAGCAGCACCCCGAGGATGTGGTCCTGTGCGGTGAGCGGCACCAGCAGGGCGGAGCGCAGGGCCCGTGGCCCAGGTGCCTCCGTCCCCGGCGGCGGCGGGAGGTCGGCGACCAGTTGAGGCACGCCGCTGCGCCACACGGCCGTCACCCGATCGGGCTCCCCCATCAGGGCAACCGGTGCCGCGAGGTCCCCCGTCCAGGCGGCGGTCGGTTGCACCTGGCCCGCGTCATCGCGC
>JAAXUL010001377.1 GCA_013336035.1 Chloroflexales bacterium | reverse complement strand
GCCCCGCCGAGCGGGCCAACAGGGCCGTCGCCATGGCCGGGTCGCCCTACGACAGCGCCGGGCGCATGTACGCGATGCTGCCGGCCCTCTACCTGCGCTACGATACGCTCCTGCCGCCCGCGCCCACGCCGCCCGCCATGGACCCCGCCGACGCGCAGCGGGGCCAGCTCCGCCGGCTGCTCGACCTGCCCGGCGGCCAGCTCGACCTGCTGCGCAGCTTCGCCCGGACCCTGCTCGATATCCACGACCTCGACCGGGTTGACGGCCGCCTGCTGCCCCTCCTCGCCCAGTGGATCGGCTGGCGGACCGACTACAGCCAGGAGATCGGGTCCCAGCGGAGCGAGATCAGGGCGGCGCCGGCCCTGTACCGTACCAGCGGGGTGGTCGCCAACCTCGAGGCGACGGTCAGGCGCGTCATCGGGCGCGAGAGCCGGACCAAAGAGATTGTCCACAATGTGCTGCGCTCGAACACCCCTGAGCGCCTGACGCTCTGGCGCGCCAGGCGCGGCGCTGGGGGCATATGGGAGCAGCCCTCGCTCTTCTCGGTCGACGCCGCCCCCGCCGGCCGGCCCTGCCCGGTGCGCACGGCCGACGGCGCCCTGCACCTTTTCTTCCAGGCCCAGCGTCAGGGCCGCTCGCAGATCTGGTACAAGGCGACGGCCCCGGGCGACGAGACCGCCTGGGGGCCCGGCCAGCCCCTGAGCCAGGGGGACCTCCCGGCCCTCGACCCTGTGGCCGTCGCCTCCGGCGGAACCATCTGGGCCTTCTGGAGCGTGTACGACCCCGGCAGCGGCCGCTGGCGTATCGACCTGCGCACCCGTCCGCCCGGCGGCCCCTGGGCGCCCACCCAGACCTTTGGCGGCGCCGATCCGGAGCGGCGGGCCCCGGCCGCCGCGGTCGACGACGCCGGCGGCGTGTGGCTCTTCTGGCTGGAGCGGGAAGGCGCGGGCTGGACGATGCGCTACTCCCGCAATAGCGCCGGCGCCTGGAGTGCCCCGGTCGAGCTTCCGCCCGACGGGGGCAGGCCGCCCCGGGTCGAGGCCGACCCCTTCCTGCTCTTCCACCCGGCGGGCGGGGGCACGCCCCCGCTCTGGATCTTCTGGGTGCGCCACGAGCCCGCGGCCACGCCGGGCCGCAGCTACGCCACCATCGTGATGCGGACGAAGGCCAACCTCAACGCTGACGCCGGCGGCTGGAGCGCGATCATGCCGGTCTCGGCCCTGCCGCCCGCCTTCGACGAGCGCGAGCCGTCGGCCCCGGCCGACGGGGCCACGGGCGAGCTATTCCACACGAGCGAGGCCGACGGCAGCCCCTCCCTGGCCAGCAGGGGCCTGAACATCGCCACCGGCGTGTGGAGCGCACCGCAGCCCCTGAGCGCCGCGCCGTTCACCCAGCGGGCGCCCGCTGCCGTGCTCGGCGCCGACCTCTGGCTCTTCTTCCGCTCGAACGAGAGCCTGCGCTACACCAGCCAGGTCTACGGCTCTACCAGCACCACCGACGGGCGCTACGCGGGCGGCACCAGCGTGCAGACGGCGAACGGCGCCAAGCTGGCCCTGCGGGGCCGCTACGACGACTTCCAGACCTACAGCTATAGCACCGGGCCGGGCGGCGCGCCGGGCGACGGCGACCTCTACGCCCGCGACGCCGTGGGCGTCTACTGGGACCCCAACACCGCGGTGCCGGCCCTGGCCCTGCGCAGCAGCGAGCTTGAGCAGGTCAAGCGGATCCTACGCGAGTTCTTACCGATCCAGGTGCGCGCGATCTTCATTAAGGATCCTGATGCCTGAGGACGGGAGGGGGCAGCATGGGTAACTTCTCACGGAATACCTTTGACCGTCTCAAGCACTATGTCGGGGTGCGGCTGCAGCAGGGCGTCCCGCTGATCGACGCCGACTGGAACGAGCTCGAGGACATCCGCAAGTTCGAGCTGCAGGCTTTCCTCGCCTGGTTTGTGGGCGACGGCGTCCCGGCGAACAACGATGGCTTCCGCATCGCCCCCCTGGCGGGCGGCGGGCTCAACACGATCATCCTATCCTCGCGGCGGGCGACGCTCGGCCCCTCGGCCGTGCGGCTGGTGGCTTCGCGGAAGAGCTCGAGCGTGCGTGGGTCGCGGGGATAGTCGGGGATCTGCTCGCCGCGGACGACGGGCTCGTTGGGGACGCGGATGTAGTCCATGTGCAGGCCGTCGACGTCGTAACGGGCGGCGAGGTCGCGG
>JAAXUL010001376.1 GCA_013336035.1 Chloroflexales bacterium | reverse complement strand
CTGCCATGAAGTGAAATGCAGCTGCCATGAAGTGAAATGCAGCTGCCATGAAGTGAAATGCAGCTGCCATGAAGTGAAATGCAGGCGCCATGAAGTGAAATGCAGGCGCCATGAAGTGAAATGCAGGCGCCATGAAGTGAAATGCAGGCGCCATGAAGTGAAATGCAGGCGCCATGAAGTGGAACACTCCAGTGATGGCGATCCGCCCCGTGCTCTACGATGTGGTCGGCGAGGCCTACCGGGTCGAGCCCCTGGCCTCGCAGTACCCCAGGCCCGCGTGGCCTGCCCACCAGGGCAAATAGTGACGTAGCCCTGGCGGTCGGGCGCCATCGCACTGGTCGAAAAGATCGTGCTGACAGCGACTGCTCAGGGCCTCTCCTGGCCGCCAGATGATGCCCCCGGGTCGCCCACCGCACGCGCGATCCCCCCCGCAGACGCCATGCTCCAGGTCGCGTGGCGGCCAAAGATCATGCGGCGCGCGTCCTGCTCCGGCTGCGCCACCCGCGCCCCCGGCAATACCAGACACTCCTCGAACAGGATCGCCGCCGTGATCTCCGCATGGGAGCCGACGATGGAATAGCGCAGGCGAGCCCCGGTGTTGACGCGCGCGTTTGGCTCGACGAGATGCTCCAGGCGCTGCTCGCGCAACAGGCGCAGGTTACAGTCCAGCAGATCCGCGGGGAAGGTCACGTTCACATCCCAGCGCACCACCTCCGCGCTGAAGAGCGGCCTGCCCATCGAGATCAGGATCTGCACGGCGTCGGTGATCTCGTACTCGTTCCGTAGCGCCGAGCGCGGCGTCGCCCTGATCGCCTCGAAGATGGCGCGGTCGAACACATACACGCCGCAGCCCTTCAGGTCGGTCGGCGGGTCAGCGGGCTTCTCGATCACGCGCTCTACCTGGCCGGCGTCGCTCAGCAGCACCGCGAAGTTGCGCCGCACCGCCTCTGGCGTGTCGCGCCGCACCACAAGCGTGCCCGCCGCGCCCGCCGCGAGGGGCTCCAGCGCGGCGCTAATGTCGTCGAGCGCGAGGAAGATGTCGCCGAGGAACACGGCAAACGGCCCGCGCACCCAGCCCTCGACCCGGGCCAGCGACGACGCGATCCCGCGCGGGTCGGGGTCGTCGATGAAGCTCAGGCGCACCCCGAGCCGCCGCCCGTCGCCGAAGTGGTCGCGGATGAGCTGCCCGGCGGCGCTGATCACCACCGCGATATCGCTGATGCCGGCGTCGCGCATCGCCTCGATCTGGTACTGCATGATCGGCTTATTGCAGATCGGGAGCAGCACCTTGGGGTACGTAGCGGTGAACGGCTGGAGGCGGCTGCCCCGCCCTGCGGCCAGGATGACGCCCTGCTGAACGGCCTTCGTCATTCAACCTCCCCTGAGAGTGTCCGGGACGGCGGCGCCCTCCCGGGACTTGACTGCGAGCCTGCCGCCGCGGACACGCGCTACGCAGAAGGATTTCCTTATGGCTGCTCTATCGGCACACCTTCGCCCCCCGGCCGGTGCGGGCTGCCCACGCCGCCCGCCGCGCGCGCATCGGTCTGCACGGCCCGTCGCGCCGCGTGACGCAGGGCGAGCGCGTACGGGCCGACGATCGCCAGACAGGCGCAGAGCAGCACCCAGGCCGCGCCGATGGCCCCGTAGGCCGGCGTGACGACCAGATACCCCGCCGCCGCTAGCCCCAGCACGCCCAGGCTTAGCCAGGCGATCAGATCCGGCCGGTTTAGGGCCATCAGCGCCGCCAGCATAGGCCAGGCGCCGATCTGCACCGCGTAGGCCAGCGCCAGGATCCGCGTCACCTCCGCCGCCCCCGCGTACCGCTCGCTGTACAGCAGCCGCACCGCCAGGGGCGCGGCGACCATCGCGCCCGCGGCCAGCAGCCCCCCCGCCCCGGCGACCCACGGGGTGAGCTGGCGGACATACCGCGTGACCTGTGTCGGCCCCGGCAGGCGGCTCATGCGGGGCAGCAGCACCGTCCCGAGGGCCGCGGCCGTGAGCAGGAGCGGCAGCGCGAGGGTGCGGCCCGCGGCGTAGATGCCCGCCTCGGCCGGCCCGGCGAGGGCCGTGAGCGTGAGCGTGTCGAGGCTGTTGGTCACCACCCCGATCACGGTGGTCAGGGCCAGCCAGCCGGCCAGCCGCGCCAACTCGCCGAGCGAGCGGCGGTCCCAGCGGGCCGGCCCGCGCCAGGCGCACACTGCCGACGATGTGTTCG
>JAAXUL010000545.1 GCA_013336035.1 Chloroflexales bacterium | reverse complement strand
GCCGGGCCAGCTCGACGCCGGCCTGAGAGACGCTGGCCGCACCCTGGCCCAGGGCCGTCTCGCTGCGGACGCGCTTGCCCGCCGTGAGCGCGTGCTGGAAGAGGCGGTGCAGCACCGGGCCCAGGGTGCCCGCATTCTGGGCCTGCTCGTACGTCGTACGGACCTGGCCCTGGATCTGGGCCTCGCCAAGGACTAGCGAGCGCAGGCCGGCTGATGTGGCGAACAGGTGGCGGGCGACGCTCTCGCCATTGAAGAAGAAGAGCGTGTGGACGAACTCGCGCTCATCGAGACCGTGAAAGTCCGCCAGAAAGCGCACCAGACTCTGGGCCGTGCTCGCGCCGTGGGTCACCCCATAGATCTCGACGCGGTTACAGGTAGAGAGAATGGCGGCCTCGGCCAAGGGCGCCGGATGGGTACCCTGCGGGGTCGTGAGCTGAGAGAGGGCGGCGGGGATGTCAGTGCTGCTGAAGGCCAGCCGTTCACGAATCTCCACAGGCGCCGTTGTGTGATCGAGCCCAGCGAGGAGGAGCTTCATGCCGAGAACCTCTGTATTTCTCACCTTACCTTAGCAAATCTGAACGATCGTGGACAGTATCACAGACGCGTGAGCGTGTCAACCTCACCAGAGCAGTTCTGTCCGTATCGCGAAGTCCCTGAGATCCGGGCGGTCAGACCGCCCGCGCGGCCTCAGGCATCCCCCGCCACTGCGATGAGGGTCGTGATGCTCTGCTGCTCACCGCGGAAGGCTGAGACATCGATGCGGCGCAGGAGCACGAGCGCGACACAGAGCATAAGTCCCTCGATGAGGAACACTACGATATAGCCGCCGGTTGCGCTGCCCAGGGTCGCGCTCATTATGTCGCGCAGGACACCCGCCATCAGGTTGCCCAGACCCCGAGCGGCCGCGTCGGCCACACCCCATGCACCGATGAAGAGCCCGACGTTCGAGGGCGTGGTCATATCGAGCATCATGGCCAGGTTAGTTGTTGTCGCGATGCCCGTGCCGAAGCCTAGGATGGCGATACCCGGCACGAAGAGTCGCTCCGCGCCGAGGATGCCGCTCAATGCGATCAGCAAGAAGCCGGTGGCCGCCACCGCCGCGCCGAGGGAGGCGCCCGCCCTCTTACTGAGGTACCTGCTAAGGACAAGGCCCTGGAGTAGGAGGGCCAGGAGGGTGGCGCCACCCCAGGTGGCGGTGAGCTGGGTTGTCTCGCGCACGCTCATGCCGAAAGCCTGCGCGCCAAAGGGCTCGAGCAGCACATCCTGCCCCAGGATGGCCGCCAGGAGCAGCATCAGGTAGACGAAGAAGGCCTGGGCCTGAGGGTTGCCCAGGACGGCGCCGACGGCCTCACGGGCGCTATGGCGCGCGCCCGTCCCGGCCACGGCGCCCCGTGGCTCGAGCCCGACAAGGCCGATCGCGCCGATGACCAGCGAGACGGCGCCGCAGACCATAAAGACCCGCACCAGCCCCTCGGGGGTGTAGTGCTCGAGGGCCCGCCCGGTGATGATCGCGGTGCCGATCACGCCGGTGATCATCATGAACCACATCACCGCGATAGTGCGCGAGCGCTGCTGCTCGCCCGAGAGGTCGCTGGCCAGCGAGAGGTACGAGACCACGGATAGGTTGTAGCCCATGCCCCAGGTGAGGAAGGCGACGATGGCGAAGAGCAGGCCGGGCCAGAAATCTGTGTCCATTGCCAGGGCGGCCATTGGCGTCAGCACCGCCCCGCCCACGCACAGCACCAGCCCCAGGGCGATGTATGGTGTGCGCCGGTAGCCCATCAGCGGGTGGTGGTCGGAGTACTGGCCCAGGAATGGCTGCAAGGGCGACAGGAGGTGTGGCAAGACGATCAGGCCCGCCACCAGGCTCGCCATCAGGCCCAGCTCGTGGATCATGATCCGGTTGAGCACACCGGTGATCGGCACCAGGCTGATGGCCACAGCGACGTGAATGAGCCCAAGGCGGATGTTCTTTACTACCGTCATGTGCCTCCTCCGGGGGCGGGGGCCAGCTATAGCTACGACTGATTATTCGGCCGCGATACGCTCGGGCCGACCGACGAGGCTGCTGGCGACTGTGTCAGCCAGCTCGACAGCGTTCTTCCAGCACTTGGGCACGCCCACTCCGCCGCGGTAGCTGCCGAGGAAGTAGAGCCCGGGGCACGCCTGCTCTAGCCGCTCGATCGCGGCGATGCGCTCGACGTGGCCGAAGTTGTACTGGGGGATGGCCTTCGGCCAGCGGGTGAAGTTGACCACTTCGGGCGCGCCGCTCGCCCCGATCACCGACTCGTTGTCGGCGATGGCCCGGGCGATCAGCTCCTCGCGGCTCTGCTCCTCCCGGATGGGGTTCAGCGACCCGCCCATCAGGTTGATCGTGAGCACGCGGCCCTCGGGCGCGAAGGGCGGGAAGAGGCTCGAGGCCCAGAGGATGCCCAGGAAGTTGCGCCGCTCGCACGAGGGCGCCAGGACGCCGAAGCCGTCGAGCGGGTGGGCCACCTGGCTGCGCCGGTAGCCCAGGTTCACGACCGCCATCGATGAGTATGTGATGTCGCGCAGGGCCGCGGCGGCGGCGGCGTCGAGGTCGGCCACCAGATCGGCGGCGGCGTAGGCGGGGGTGGCCAGGATGACCGCGCGCGCCTCGACTGTCTCGGCCGGGCCATCGCGCTCGACCACAAGGCGCCATTGGCCATCCTCGTGGAAGAGGTCGCTGACCCGCGCGCGCCGCCAGACCCGCCGCTGCCCGAGGGTCCGCGCGATGGCCTTGGGCCACTCGGCGATGCCGCCCTTGAAGCTGAAGGTCACGCTGCGCATCTTCGGGCCCTTCGGCGCGCCCTTCGGCGCGCCCTTGCGACCACCCAGCATGCCCTTGATAATGCTACCGGCGCGCTGCTCGGCCTCCCAGAGCGAGGGGAAGACCGCCTTGATCGACATCTTAGACGGGTCGCCCGAGTAGACCCCCGCGACAAATGGGTCAACCATGCGCTCCATCACCTCGGGGCCGATGCGCCGGCTGAAGAAGCTGGCGACGCTCTCGTCGGGGCCGGTCTGCGGCGGCACCAGTGGCTCGCGCAGGATGCGCAGCTTGCCCTTGAGCGAGACGTGGGCCATGCGCGCGAGGCCGATCGGGTCGTTCGGGATCTCGAGGGGCTTGCCGTCCTTGAGGAAGTAGCGGCGCTTCCCCGCGCGGCCGGAGATAACCATACGCTCTGTGAGACCCAGGTCGGCGAACTGGGCCCACATGCGGGGCTCCTTCGTCGCCAGAGTGTTGGGCCCGCAGTCGAGGACGTAGCCCTCGGGCGTGGTGATGCTCTTCATCGAGCCGCCGACCTCGTCGCCGGCCTCGACGACCAGGACCTCGAGGCCCCGCTTGTAGAGTGTGTAGGCGGCGCTCAGGCCGCTGATGCCGCCACCGACGACGACCACGTCATAGGTTTGCATTGCTAATTCCACTCGCTGGAAAGTCGCTAGATAAGTAGCGCCCGAGCCCGGGCCAAACGAAGGCGCCCCCGAGCATCGGGCCCATGTGCATACTCGCCGCCGGTGCGCCAGCGCGGGCGGCGAGCAGCAGGTGGGCCAGGGCTGCAAGAGCGCGGAGCTTAAACATGGTCTATCTTATTCCCTACGCAGATGATCACACCGTCTTCGAGAAGACGGGCCGGCCAGCCGTGTGGGAGAGGTGGGCGTCAAGCTCCATGCCGAGGTTGCGGATGAAGTAGCGCCCCAGGTCGGTGACTACAAGCCGATCGCTCTCGACCGTGACCAGGCCCTCATCGGCGTAGCCGGCAACCCGGGCGAAGTCATCGATCATAGCCGGATCGTGGGCCATGCTGAAAGGCAGCTCGAGGTTGCACATCAGGTGCATGAGCGCCGCGCGGCGGCGCTGGTCGTCCTCGGTGAGCTTCATGCCGCGGATGACCGGCAGGTGGCCCGCGTCGAGGCTCTTCTGGTAGCGGCCCAGACCATGATCGTTCTGCACGAACGAGCCGCCCAGGTCCCCGATCGAGCTGACGCCGAAGGCGACCATATGCGGGGCCGGCTTGGTGGCATAGCCCATAAAGTTGCGGTGCAGCTTGCGCTCGCGGGCGGCCACGGCCATCTCGTCGTCCGAGAGCGCGAAGTGGTCGAAGCCGATCCAGTCGTAGCCGGCGTCGGTCATGCGCTCGACCGCCTGCTGGAAGAGACTGAACTTCTCGTAGGGCTGGGGCAGGCCCGCCGCGTCAACCCGCTTCTGGTTGGCCAGCCTGGTGGGCAGGTGCGCGTAGCTGAAACAGGCCAGCCGGTCGGGCCGCAGGCCAATGATCGCGTCGATAGTGCGCCCGAAGACTGCGCCGCTCTGGTAGGGTAGGCCGTAGACCAGGTCGATGTTGACGCTGGTGAAGCCCAGCTCGCGGCTGGCGTAGTAGAGCTCGGAGGTCTTCTCGAAGGGCTGGATGCGATCGATGGCCACCTGCACGCGCGGGTCGATGTCCTGCACGCCAAAGCTCACCCGGTTGAAGCCCAGCTCGCGGCAGAGCTCGAGCTGCTCGCGCGTGCCGATGCGCGGGTCCATCTCGAGCGAGACCTCGCCGGTGCGCCCATCGCGGTCGATGTCGAAGGCCGCGTCGAGCAGGCCCACCAGGCGGCGCATCTGGACCTCGTTGAGGAAGTTGGGCGTGCCGCCGCCCCAGTGCATCTGCACTACCCGCCGGCGCCCGCCGAGGCGGGGGGCAACCAGCTCGATCTCGCGCTCGACGCGGTCGAGGTAGCTGTCCACCACGTGGGTGTGCTTGGTGACGGTGGCGTTGCAGCCGCAGTAGGCGCAGCGCTCGGCGCAGAAGGGCAGGTGGACATAGACCGAGAGGGCGTCTTCTGGGCGGGCCGCCACGGCAGCCAGAGCCTCCAGGTAGTCCGCCTCGCCAAATGAGTGGCTCCAGACGGGCACCGTTGGGTAGCTAGTATAGCGAGGGCCTGGCTTGTTATAGTGATCAATCTGCTCGGGCGTTACGCGCACGCGGTTCATCGATGATCTCCTGCGCTCCCGGCGCGGCTATAGGCCGTAGTTGGGCTGGATACACTATAGCGTTACGAGTACCCAGCCCCGGTAAAGAGGCGCCTCTATTAGGTTGCGAGTCTGCCACAATTCTAGGCAAATCTGCACACTTGTGATATCATGTACAGTTTACCACCAGCCTAGCCGCTCTGACCAACGCTGATCCCCTCGAGGCGATCCTCAAGGTCCTCGTAGATCGTGCGCAGCTTCTCGAGCGTGGCCTCGTCGGCGTCCCAGAAGCCACGCCCGTTGGCCTCGAGCAGGCGGCGCACCATGCCCGCGGCGGCGTGGGCGTTGAGCTTGGCCAGGCGCTCGCGCATCTCGTCGTCGAGCACGTAGGTCTCGGCGACGCCCTGGTAGACCCAGCCCTCGACCGCATTGGTGGTCGCGCTCCAGCCGTAGGTGTTGTTCACGCGGGCCTCGATCTCGCGCGCGCCCTCGTAGCCGTGAGACAGCATGGCCTCATACCACTTCGGGTTGAGCAGCTTGGCCCGGCTCTCCAGGCGCACCATCTGGCTCAGCGAGCCGACCCGGTTCGACGAGGCCGTCACCGCGTCAGAGACGAGCACCGCCGGCTTCTTGCCGCTCAGGGTCTCGATGCTCTTGGTCACCCCGCCCAGGTTCTCGTAGTAGGTGTCGATGTCCGAGATGCCGACCTCGAAGCTGTCGATATTCTGGAAGGTGACATCGACGGTGGACAGGGCCCGCTCGAGCAGCTGGCGCGAGTCCTGCCACTCGCCGCCCTTGCCCAGGGTGAAGCCCTTGCGGCTCAGGAAGGTCTCGCTCAGCTGATCGTCG
>JAAXUL010000064.1 GCA_013336035.1 Chloroflexales bacterium | reverse complement strand
ACCGGCGCCCGGCGAGCGTGTGGGCGGCGCGCTTCTTCGGGCTGGGGAACATCGTGGCGGGGTGCTGGCGCGCCGACGGCGCCGTCGAGACGGCGCTGGGCGCCCTGGCCTGCCGCGCGGACGGGCCGCCGGGGCCGCCTGGCTCGCCGGTGACCCTGGTGATCTACCCGGACGCGGCGCGCCCCGCCGCCCGGGGCGACGGGGCGCTAGTGGTCACGCTGGCTGAGGAGCAGTTCCGGGGGCGGGCCCACAGGGTGCAGGTACGGCACGCCTCAGGCCTCGAGCTGAGCTTCGATCTGCCCGAGGCGCCCGGCCGCGTGGGCGACACGGTGACGCTCGCTCTCGACCCAGCGGGGGCGTACGCCCTCGCAGAGCAGGCGCCTAATCCTGGGGCGGGTTGTAGGCCAGCAGCACCAGGCCAAGCTCTCGCTCAAGCTCCTTGAGCCGTTGAACCTGCTCGGCGCTCAGCCCGGCGTAGGGGCTCTCGGGCTGGTAGGCAATAACGACGCTGCCGATCTCTTGCTCGAGCTGGCGCAGCCGGCCGAGGCTGCCCTCGTCGAGGTGGGCGGGGCGGAGACGGGTCTGGTTCATAATTTACCTCCCTTTCTTATAACTATTATACCTAAGGAAGGGCCCGCAGGTGTGCTACAATGGCGCCCGCCGGGATAGTTCCGCAGAAGGAGATCCCCCTTATGAACAAGAAGACCATCCGCGACGTGGAGTGGGCGGGCAAGCGGGCCCTGGTGCGCGTAGACTTCAACGTGCCCCAGGATGCCGAAGGCAACGTCACCGACGACACGCGCATCCGCGCGGCCCTTCCGACCATCCGCTACCTGCTGGAGCACGGCGCCAACGGCGTGGTGCTGATGTCGCACCTTGGCCGCCCCAAGGGCAAGGTCAACCCCAAGTACAGCATGCGCCCCGTGGTCGAGCGCCTCTTCGAGCTGCTCCCCGAGGCCCACGAGGTACACAAGACCGAGGCCATCACCGGCGAGGCCGCCGAGTCGGCGGCGGCCGCCCTTAAGCCCGGCGTAGTGCTGATGCTCGAGAACACGCGCTTCGACCCGCGCGAGGAGAAGAATGACCCCGCCATGTCGGCGGAGCTGGCGAAGCTGGGCGACGTCTATGTCAACGACGCCTTCGGCACCGCCCACCGCGGTAACGCCTCGACCGAGGGCGTGGCCCACTTCCTGCCCGCGGTGGCCGGCTTCCTGATGGAGAAAGAGCTGGAGTATATTGGCGGCGCCCTCGAGACCCCCAAGCGCCCGTTTGTGACGATTATCGGCGGCGCCAAGATCAGCGACAAGATCAAGGTGATCGAGAACCTGCTCGGCAAGGTCGACGCCCTGCTGATCGGCGGCGGCATGGCCAACACCTTCCTGCTCGCCCAGGGCAAGGAGCTAGGCGACTCGCTGGTCGAGCCCGACAGCGTTGGCATGGCCAGCGATCTGATCGCCAAGGCCAAAGCCGCTAACGTGCGCCTCCTGCTGCCCGTCGATGCGGTCATCGCCGACGCCTTCAGCGCCGAGGCCAACACCCAGAAGGTGAGCGTCGACGCTGTGCCCGCCGGCTGGCGCATCCTCGACATCGGCCCCGAGACGGTGAAGCTCTACCGCGCCGAGGTGGCCGCCGCCAGGCTGCTGATCTGGAACGGCCCCATGGGCGTCTTCGAGCTGGAGCCTTTCGCCGGCGGCACCAAGGCCGTCGCCCAGGCTATGGCCGACGCCGCGGCCGGCGGCGCCACCACGATCGTCGGCGGCGGCGACTCGGTGGCCGCCATCGAGCAGGCCGGCCTGGCCGACAAGGTGACCCACGTCTCGACCGGCGGCGGCGCCTCGCTCGAGCTGCTCGAGGGCAAGGTGCTCCCGGGCGTCGCGGCCCTCCAGGACAAGTAGGATCCGGCCCGCCCCCCCCGCCCCCCTCTCCCGCGTGCGGGAGAGGGGGGCGACGCCTTTGCCCCTACGGCACGGCCTGCGTCGTATCCATATCCGCGCCCTCGGGCCAGGGCTCTCTGTTGCCGGCCCAGTCGGCGCCGCGCACGCGGAAGGCGAAGTGCTTGCCCTCATCGGGGCCCCACCAGGCGCCCGTGTCGCTCACCCCGAGCTTCCAGTCGGTCCAGCCGCCCTTGGGCAGCAGCCGCACCTGCACATCGTAGGTGGCGACGCCGCTCATGTTATCGCCGCCGGCCCAGGTGATCTGGTAGCCATTGTCCTTGCGCCTGATCTCGACCACCCGCGCGTCGGGGGCGGCCGTGTCGACGCGGGGCGCCCAGGCTATGGCGTCGAAGCGCACGGCCCGCCCCTCATCGGCGGCCAGGTCGCCAAGCTCGACGCGGGGCTGCGCGTTGTCGTCGCCGCCGAAGTGGAAGGTGCCGAGCGAGGCCCATGACCCGGCGTGGGCCTGCTGGTCCACCGTCACCTCGGTGGTGGCGCCGTCGTGGAAGACCCGGTAGCGGGCCGAGGCGGTCGCGCCGCCGCCGCACTCGGGGATGTAGGCCAGCAGCTCGTAGAAGCCAGGGGCAGGCAGCTGGGGCGCCCATGCGGCCGAGGCCGAGGCCTTGTCCGGGCTGGCGGTCGACTTTGTCCAGCTGTGCTTGCCGCCCAGGCCGCAGCCGGCCTCGCTCCAGGGCTCGCCCTGAGGGGCGTAGCCGGCGGCGCCGTCGTCCACAGCGATGGCCCCGGCCTCGACCTCGACCGGCTTCGCGGGGGGGGCGGGGGGGGCGGGGGGGACGGCGGGGGCGACGGCCGCAGGTGGCGTGATCACCACCGCGGCGCCCGGCCCCGGGTCGGCCCCAAGCCAGAGGAAGCTGACCTCGACCCAGTCGTCGCGGGTCATCTGCAGATCGTCCCAGAACGTCCCGTCGGCGATATCAATGCCGTTGGGGTCACGGATGCGCCGGCCGCGCTCGTCGAGCCCGCCGTTGTAGCCGTCGAAGACGGCGGCCTCGGCCATCGGGCGGCCGACCGGCAGATCGCGATAGCGACGGTTCGGGCTCCAGTAGTCGTCGTTGGTGTTCCAGGGGCCGACGTCCCACACCGGGGCGATCACGCTGCGCCCCTTGTAGGTGACGCGGACGCGGAACTTGTCGCTGCCATTGGGGGAGGTGACCGTCCAGGAGGGGAGGGCGACGAAGCGGTCGCGGGGCTGGATGATGTGGCCGTTGGCCGTCACCTGGCCAACAAGCCCTTCGCGGGTGGCAAAGATGCGGTAGGTGGCGGCGATGATCTGCTTAGGCTCCTCGGCGACGGGGGCGGCCTGAACCTGGGCCGCGGTGGCGGCGAACAGGAACAGGGCGACGAAGCCGAGGAGGTGGCGTAGCTTGCCGTCTCTCATGCTTTGGGAGAGGGCCCGCGGGCGCTCGCATCAAGGAGACGCGCCTCTGAGACCTCAGTATGCTGGAGGTGCGGCCAACATGGACGCACCTATCACCCGTGGCTCATCCAGGGGGCCGGCGGGCAGCCGGGACGCGGCGGTCTGCGTCCCTACGTACCTCCCTGCACTGTCAGATTCTTGAGGGAGGGGATGGCCGCGATCCAGACGGGGCCGCCATTCAGCGCGAGCTCGGCCCCGTCTGGGCCATAGAGCTGAAGCTGGGCGAAGCCGGCGCCCTTGCGCCAGGTGGCCTCGAGCACTCTGCCGTCCATGAAGATCCGGGCCGCGCCCTGGCCGACCACATCCTGCTCGATCCGCTTCTTGGGGTCGCCGGGGATGGGCCGCTCGGGCACCTCGAGCACGATCACGTTCTTGAAGCGCAGCTGCTCGCCGGTGGCGGCGTCGACGTGGGCGCGCTTCTGGCGGAAGTAGAGATAGCTGTTGCTGGCCTTGTCGTAGCTCCAGGCGACGTAGGACTCGCGGTAGAGGAAGTAGTAGCTGAGGCTCTGGCTGGCGGGCCGCTGGGCGGCGGGCGCGTCCTCCTTGATCAGGAAGCCGATCTCGCGCAGGTCGGGCTGCGGAGCCTTCTGGGCGGCCGCGAAGGCGGCGATATCGGCGCTCGAGGTGTAGAGGTTGTGGGGCGCGGCCCGATCCTTAGAGCGGCGGAAGTAGGCCGAGGCGCTCTTCCGCAGGGCGTCCATGTTCAGGATCTCGACCGCGGTCTGGGCCTTGAGCAGGCCCTCGGGCGAGCCGCCGGCGTGTACATAGACCCCGCGCAGGCCCTTGGCGTACTCGACGAAGTAGGAGCGGGCGCTGCGCACCGGGCCGATCGTGCGCAACTCGGGGCTGACCCCGGGCACGAACACGGCCATGTAGCGCGTGATCCCGTACTCGGCAAGCGCCTCGAAGACGATGGGCGCCTGGTTCAACCCTGTCTGCGGGTAGGCGTTGGGGTGGTTATCGATCATGACCACGAAGGGCCGCGAGGTGAGGCTGCCGCGGGGGACGGTCAGCGGGGCCGTGGTCTGGGCGGGCGGGGTTGTGCGGTCCTGCGGGTGCGCGCCGACCGTGGCGACACCGGCGAGGGTCGTCAGGAGCAGCAGCAGCAGGGCGGTAACGCGGTGCAAGTGTCGGGGCATGCCGTAGATCCATTCCTTCCGCATTCGTGGCGGCTGGAGGCCATGATAGCGCCCATCATAGCATAGATCTGGGCGAGGTGGAATATCGAGGCTGTAACGGGGCAGTAAACCAGCTGTCATCTTCCCGTTACTTACGATTCGCTGTCGGCCCTCCCTTGCTGCGGTTAGCTTAGTGCAGGGGCATTACTGCTCCACCAACATCACGTCTGCCGAAAGGAGGGCCGCCTATTGCCCGAAGCCATCTCCACCGCGTGAGCCTTCGACACACATTGAAGCGAGGGAGCAAGGATATGCACAGCGAACGACAGCGAATGTACACGCGGGCGCTGCTGGGGGTCTTCACCGGGGGGCTGGCGCTTGTGCTGGGCCTCTGGTCGTGGAGCACCTTCGCGTCGGCGAGCCTGACGGCTTCGCCGTCCAGCCCGCGCCAGAACGACACGGTCACCCTGGTCGGCACGGGCTTCTCGCCCGGCGAGACGGTCTCGGTCTGGATCACCTATCCCGACTTCACGGTCTACGGCGTCGCCGAGATCGCGACCAATGGCGACGGCAGCTTCAGCTTCCCCTACCTGCCTGACTTTCTGGGCGCCGCCTTCACGCCAACCGGGAAGTACACCTACACCGCCTTTGGCCAGAGCAGCGGCCGTGAGGTCTACGCCACCATCAATGTCGACATCGGCCAGGCGCCCGGCACCTCCGCGGGCGTGAAGCTCACGGCCGAGCCGCGCCGTGACAGCCAGGGCAGCTACTACGTCTTCAGCGGCAGCGGCTACGGCACCGACGAGGAGGTGGCGGTCTGGCTCCGCTACCCCGACAACCACGTCGAGGACCTGGGGCGCATCCAGTCCGGCCCCAGCGGTGTGATCGAGTATGTGCTCTATGTGGGCGGCGTGCCGGTCGGCCACTACGCCTTTACCGCCCAGGGCCTGCGCTCGGGCGCCAATGGCATCACCGAGTTCGATGTGCGCGTGGACGACCTGACGGTCGCCACGGGCAGGTCTAACCTGCGGGTCAGCCCCAGCCCCGACAACCAGCGCAGCTACGCCACCTTCGAGGGCTATGGCTTCAAGCCCGGCGAGGTCGTCACAGTCTGGTCGACCCTCCCCGACTTCTCGACCCTCTGGGTCGGCGACATCGAGGCCAATGACGATGGCGCCTTCGTGGCCGTGCTCTACCTCAGCGAGCAGGAGCCCGTGGGCAAGCGCACCTACACGGCCTACGGTAACACCAGCGGCCTGCGGGCGACCGCCGACTACACCCTGACCCCCGGCGGCGGCCCTGGCAGCAATCCCTACGTCGAGCCGATCCCCAACGGCATCTGCGAGGGCGAGGGCTGCCTCTACTAGCGGGTTATGGCCCTCACCCCCTTCCCCCCTCTCCCGTTGGCTGCTCGAACGGGAGAGGGGGTTTCTATTGCCGCCCCGCCCTACGCCTTCACGCACGCCACCAGCTGCCCCCCCCGCGGCTCGAGGGCCGGGTCGACGGTGCGGCAGCCCGCGTCGGCCAGGGGGCAGCGGGGGTGGAAGCGACAGCCGGCTGGGATGGCCGCGGGGTCGGGCGTCTCGCCCTGCAGGATGATCCGCTCGCGGCCGCGCCTGCTGAGGCTCGGCACCACCGAGAGCAGCGCCCGGGTGTAGGGGTGTCGGGGCGCCTCCATCACGGCCGCCGTGGGGCCGATCTCGACGATGCGGCCCAGATACATCACCGCCACCCGGTCGGCGAAGAGGGCCGCCGTCGCCAGGTCGTGGGTGATAAAGAGGATGCTGATCCCACGCCGCCGGCGCAGCTCGTTGAGCAGGGCCAGGATCTCGGCCCGGATCGAGACGTCGAGCATACTCACGGGCTCGTCGGCGACCAGCAGCCGCGGGCTGGTGACCAGCGCGGCCGCGATCACCACGCGCTGCCGCTGGCCCCCGGACAGCTCGTGGGGCAGCCGCCCCAGGAACTCCTCCGCCGGGCGCAGGCCCACCTCCTCCAGGGCCGCCCGCACCAACTCGTGCCGCCCGGCCCGGCCCGCCCCCAGGCGGTGGACCTCGAGGGGCTCGGCGACGATCTCGGCCACGGGCATGCGCGGGTTGAGCGACGCGTAGGGGTCCTGGAAGACCATCTGCACCTTCTGGCGCAGCCCGCGGTCGCGCCGCAGCTCTGCGTGGAGGGGGCGGCCCTCGAAGCGCACCTGGCCCGCGCTCGGCTCGATCAGGCCGAGCACCGTCAGGGCTACCGTGGTCTTGCCGCAGCCGCTCTCGCCTACCAGGGCCAGCACCTCGCCCCGAGCCACGCTGAAGCTCACCCCGTCCACCGCCCGCACGAGCGCGTGCGGCCCGCGGCGCACGGCGCCGGACAGCCCGCGCCGCAGGGGGTAGTGCTTGGCAAGGTCGGTCACTTCGAGGATGGCGCCGTCGCTCACCAGATCATGCTCCTTCTGGCCGGCCCCAGCGCTCCTGCAAGGCGGGGTCGGCGGCCAGGGCCTGGGGGCCAGGGGCGTCGATCGGGTAGTGGCAGGCCACGCGGTGCCCCGGGACGACCATGCGCGCGGCGGGCCCCTCGACCAGGCAGCGCTCGCGGGCCAGCCCACAGCGAGGGTGGAAGCGGCACCCGGGCGGCAGGTCCGAGAGGCGCGGCGGCGACCCGGGGATGCCCTCGGGCGCGACGCCGGGGCGGCCAAGGTCGGGGAAGGCCCTCAGCAGGCTGCGGGTGTAGGGGTGGCGCGGCGCGGCGAACACCTCGGCGCTCGGCCCGTGCTCGGCAAGGCGGCCGCCGTACATCACCAGGACCGCCTGGCAGGTCTCGGCCACCACCCCCAGGTCGTGGGTGACAATGATCAGGCCCAGGTTGAGCTGCTCGCGCAGGTGGTTGAGCAGATCGAGGATCTGGGCCTGCACCATCACATCGAGGGCCGTGGTGGGCTCGTCGGCGATGAGCAGCTGGGGGCCGCAGGCGAGGGCCATGGCGATCATGGCCCGCTGGCGCATGCCGCCGCTGTACTGGTGCGGGTACTGGCCCGCCCGGCTGGCCGAGATGCCGACCATATCGAGCAGCTCGCCGACGCGCCGCTCGGCCTCGGGGCGGCTCAGCGGAAGGTGGGCGGCGACCGCCTCGCGGATCTGGTCGCCCACGCTGCGCACCGGGTTGAGCGCGCTCATAGCGCCCTGGAAGACGATCGCCAGGTCGCCCCAGCGGCGGCGCCGCAGCTCGGCGGGCGCCAGATCTAGCAGATCCGTGCCGTCAAAGAGGACCTGGCCGCCGGCGATGCGCCCGGCGGGCGGCAGCAGGCGCAGCAGCGCCAGCATGGCTGTGGTCTTGCCGCAGCCGCTCTCGCCGACAATGCCCAGGGCCTCGCCGCGGCCCAGGCTGAAGCTCAGGCCATCTACGGCCCGCAGGGCCGCGCCCTCCGAGGTGACAAACTCGACCGAGAGATCGCGCACATCGAGCAGCATCATCGGCGCTCCGGGGTCAGATGGTGGGCGCGGGTACGCGGGTTGACGAACTCCTCGATCACATAGCCGAGCAGGGTCCAGGCGAGGACCACCCAGACGATGCCGAGGCCGGGGGCGAGGATCGCCCACCAGGCCCCGGTCGAGATCGCGCCGCGCCCAAAGGCCAGGTTGAGCATCGTGCCCCACGAGATCAGCAGAGGGTCGCCGAGGCCCAGGAAGGCCAGGCCGGCCTCGGCGAGGATGGCGCCCGAGATTATCAGGGCGTTCTGGGCCAGAATGATCGGCAGCACCAGGGGTAGGATGTGGCGCCGCATAATGTGCATGTCCGAGGCCCCGATGGCGCGGGCCCGCATCACGAACTGCCGCTCTTTCAGCGAGAGCACCTGGGCGTAGACCAGGCGGGCCGTGCTGGTCCAGCCCAGCAGGGCGATGGCGAGGATGATATTCCAGAGGCTCGGCCCCAGCATAGCCACCAGGACCACGTAGAGCGGCAGGTCGGGGATGACCAGGAAGATGTTGGTCACCCCGTTGAGCAGCGTGCCGACGCGCCCGCCGTAGTAGCCCGACGTCAGGCCCACGAGCCCGCCGATAAGCACGGTGATGGCCGCGGCGACGAAGCCGACGAGCAGCGAGACGCGGGCGCCGTACATGAAGGCGCTGAGCACATCCTTGCCGCCGTCGTCGGTGCCGAGGGGGTGCTCGGGGCTGGGCGGCGCGAAGATGGTGTCGATGCGGGGGCGCACGGGGGCGTAGGGGTCGTACGGCGCCAGCCAGGGGGCGAAGATCGCCATCAGCACCACGGCCGCGAGCATCACCGCGCCGGTGAGCCCGATCGGGCTGCGGCGCAGGGCGCGCCCGAACCCGCGCAGGCCGCGTGTCTCTGGGGCGGGCGGGCGGGCCTGGGCAAGCACAACAGCCATGTCAGCTCCTCACGCGCGGGTCGAGGGCGACGATCAGCAGGTCGGCGACCATGTTGGCCAGCACGACGCTGACCGTGAAGAGCAGGAAGGCGCCCTGAAGCATCGGGTAGTCGCGGCGGCCCACGGCCTCGTAGACGACGCTGCCGAGGCCGGGCCACGAGAAGACGCTCTCGATCAGGATCGAGCCGCTGACGGTGAAGCCCAGGGTCAGGGCGATTAGGGCGACCATCGGCAGCATGGCGTTGCCCATGGCGTGGTCCCTCAGCACCTGGCTGTCGCTCAGACCCTTGGCCCGCGCCGTGAGGATATAGTCCTCGCCGAGCACGTCGAGCAGCGTGCCGCGCATAATCAGCAGGAACTGGCCCAGCAGGACGATCGTCAGGGTGAGCGTGGGCAGCACCAGGTGGCGGCCCACATCGGCGACCTGCTCCCACCAGCCGGCGTAGACGGCGCCCGGCGTGCGGATGCCACCGACGGGCAGGCCCAGGTAGGTGCTGCCCACGATCAGCAGGATGATCCCGAGGAAGAAGGTCGGCAGGGCCCAGGTGAACAGGCCGAAGACGAGGATGCCGGTGTCGAGGGCTGCGCCGCAGCGCCAGGCCGCTATCACGCCAAGGGCGATGCCGGCGAGGATCGCGAGCGTCTCGCCGGCCAGCACCAGCAGCACCGTGTTGATCAGGCGCTCGCGCAGCAGGTCGGCCACGGGGCGGTTGAAGTTGAACGAGATGCCCAGGTCGCCCCTGCTCAGCCCGCCGAGATAGCGGAAGAGTTGGCTGTCGAAGGGGCTGCCCTGCGCGCCCACCAGCAGGGGCTTGTCGAGGCCAAAGCGCTCGCGGATGGCCTCGCGGGCCTCGCGGGTCAGGCGCGGGTCCTGCATCACGCGGGCCGGGTCGCCCGGCAGCACGCGGAACAGAAAGAAGTTCAGCATCGCCACGAAGGCGATGGTGAGCAGCGCCAGCCCGACCCGGCGCAAGATGTAGGTGCTGCCGCTCAAGGGCCTAGTCTCGAATCTCTGCCGCGCAGCGGCACTATGGCACGGGCGTCACGTTGACCAGCGAGAGCCTGTTGCTGAGCTCGAGCACCCCGTCGGGCTCGACCACCCAGCCCTGGAAGCGGTCGGCCCTGTAGGCCGAGACGGCCTGCGCGTAGTAGGTGACGATATAGGGCACATCGCGCAGCAGGATCTCCTGCATCTTATAGATCAGATCCCGGCGCTTCGCCTTATCCATAGTGATCTGCTGCTCCGCGAAGAGCCGGTCGTACTCGGGGTTCGAGTAGCCCGCCTCGCTCACGCCCGTCGGGATCTGCTCGGTGGTCGCAATGTAGAGCAGCGATGCCGGGTCCGACTCTGCTGACCAGCCCCAGCTGACCACATCAAAGTCGAAGGCGGGGCAGCAGGCGGCCGCGAGGGCCTCTGCCTCGAGGGGCGTCAGCGTAATCTCGATCCCGGCCTGCCTCCACTGGTCGCGCAGCAGCTCGAATATGCGCGGGCCGTCAGAGATGTCCTGGTCGCTCGGGTAGCTGTAGCGAAACGAGAGCGGCTTCGACGGGTCGCCGGGCATCTCGCGCACCCCGTCGCCGTTGGTGTCGACGTAGCCGGCCTCGTCAAGGATCTGGTTGGCCTTCGCCACATCGAAGGCGTAGTCCTGGATGTGGCTGGCGAAGGCCTCGCCCTGGGCGGGCGTGACGAGGCTCAGGCCGGGCCGCCCCATGCCGAGCAGGATGCCGTCGATCAGCGCCTGCTTATCGGTGGCGTGGGCCAGGGCCTGGCGCACGCGCACGTCCCTCAGGGCGGGGTGGCCCGTGCACTTCCCCACCTCGGGCGGGCAGTTCTCGGGCGTGACCACATTGAAAAAGATATCGGCGAGCAAGTACTGGTTGCCGATCTCGACTTTGATCTTCGGGTCGGCCTGTAGCGAGCGGACGACCGTCCTGCTGGGCGCGCTGATCAGGTCAACCTCGCCGGTGCGCAGGGCCTGGACCTCGGCGTCGCCGTTGCCGAAGACGCGGAAGATCAGCTCGTCGATCTTCGGCGGGGTGGCGTAGTGGTCCTTCACGGCGGTCAGGCGCGTGAACTCGCCCGGGCGGTACTCGGCCAGCCTGAAGGGGCCTGAGCCGATCATCTCGGTGTTCTCGAACTCGAGGGCCGAGGCCTCGTCGGGGAACTGCTCCCAGATGTGCTTTGGCAGAATATAGATCTGTGAGAAGCGCTCGTCCGCGTTCGCGACCGGCTGCTCGAAGGTGATCACGGCCGTGCTGGGGTCGGGGGCCGCGACCGACTCGAGCAGCGAGGTGTAGTCCTTCAACGTGGCGAAGGAGTCGAAGCTCTTGATCATCTCGAAGGTGAACTTGACATCCTCGGCGGTGACGGGCGTGCCGTCATGCCAGGTGGCGCCCTTCGCCAGCTTAAAGGTCCAGGTGCGGCCATCCTCGGCGACGGACCACTCTGTCGCGAGGCCGGGGTAGGTCTGACTCTTGAGGTCGACGCGGATGAGGGTGTCGTAGACCAGGCTGAGAATCTGGCCGGACTCGATGATATATGCCGATCCTGGGTTGAGCGAGTCGGGGCTGGCGCTACGGCCGATTGTCAGCGTGCCGCCGGTGGCGGTCGAGGCCGGCGACGCGGCGGCGTCGCTCTGCGCGGTCGCCGCGGTGCCGCCCGAGGGCGCGCCGCCGCAGGCGGCCACGAGCAGGGCAAAGAGCAGCAGCACCGGGGTGTAGAGGGGCTTCCTGGGCATCTGGGTCTCCTTGCACAAGGGCCGGACAACATCACCATTGCTGAAAGGGCTTACTCTGCGCCGCAGTATGCGCGAGGGTGATCGGCGATACATGTGTGAAGGTCGGTAGTAATGGAGGCCAGGGGCAAGCAGGCGCGGCGCTACAAGGATACACCGGCGGGGGCGCCGGTGTCAAGGTAGGTCAGTGTCAAATGTGTAAAGCTTTTAGCCCACCTCGTCCTCGGGGTGCTCGGGCGGGGGCACCGGCAGCTGGGTCAGGCCGGCGCCGATGGCCGCCTCGAGGCGCCGCTTCAGATCCCACAGGTGCGCCAGCTCGTGGGTGATCTCGGCGAGGCGCGGGTGCTCGCGGTCATCGACCTGGCTGTCGGCGTAGATCTGCTGCTGCTCCTGCTCCAGGCGCTCGATCGTCGCGCTGACCTCGACCAGTTGGGTCTTCAAGGTGGACATAGGCTCACTCCTTCGCCGCCTACATACCCCCAGGCGCCTTGCTCGCCGCATATGCGGAGCGCCGGGGCCGTCGGCAATTGCATCGGTCAGCCATTCACAAAGGCGAGGATGGCGTCGGCGATGGCCCGGGCGCCCTCGCCATAGAGCATCGTCATATGGTTGCCGGGGACATGGACGTAGGCGCAGCCGCTGAGCAGGGCGCGGGTCTCGTCGGCCTGCTCGGGGCTGACGATGGGCGGGGCGCCGGGGGGGCCGTAGGGGCCCGTGGCGTGGAGCATCAGGACGGGGCGCTCGACGCGGGCCAGGTGGGCGCGCCAGGGCTCGGCGATCACGCCGTCGGCGGCGGCGGCGATGTGCGCGGGGCGCGAGCGGGGGTACACGCTGCCGTCGGCGGCCATCTCGACGTCGGCCTGGTAGTAGGCCTCGACGGCGGGGTCCCAGGCCCAGCCGTGGTAGTAGGGCGCCTGGCGCAGCAGATCGAGGTAGGCCTCGAACGAGGGGTAGGCGCGCTCGAGGCGGGCCAGAGCCGGGCGGATCAGCTCGCGGGTGCGCTCGCTGGCCGCGCTGATCGCCGCATTGATCACGACCACCCCCGCGATCCGCTCGGCGTGGTTGGCCGCCATGTAGAGCGAGAGCAGCCCGCCGAACGAGTGGCCGCCCATAACCACCTGCCCGAGGCCGAGGGCGTCGAGCAGGCCGAGCACATCGGCGGCGTGGTCGGCCATCGTGTAGCCGGCGTCGGGCCTATCGCTGGCGCCGCGGCCGCGCATATCGGGCGCGATCACCCGCAGACGCGGCGCAAGCTGGCTGGCCACGACATCGAAACAGCGGCAGTTAGCGGTGAGGCCATGGACCAGCACCAGGGGCGGCGACCCGCCGGGCTTATCGGCGAAGTGCAGCTGGATGCCATTTGCCTGCACAAAGAAACTCATAGCTCGGCTCCTGGCTCAGGGATGCGGGGGACAGCGGCATTGTAGCACACGGGCGCCCCCCGAAGGGCAGTGGGCGCCGCCACGACGCGCAGCTTCGGTGTGGGCGATGCAAGCATATCCTCACGGTGCATGGGCTGGGGTATAAGTTCGTCGGGTAGGCTGTGCGCGGGCGCCAGCCCCTCGACAGCCAGGGGCGGAAAATCAGGTATACTCACCGCGTACGTGCTTAGCGACGAAGGAGCATTCCTATGCCTGAGGCGACGATCGGCGTGATCGGGGGCAGCGGGCTGTACGCGATGGCGGGCCTGTCTGATGTCGAGGAGGTGACGCTCACGACGCCGTTCGGCGATCCGAGCGACGCGTATGTGGTCGGCACGCTGAGCGGGCAGCGCGTGGCCTTCCTGCCGCGCCACGGCCGGGGCCACCGCATCAACCCCTCGGAGCTGCCCGCCAGGGCCAATATCTACGGGTTCAAGCAGCTCGGCGTGCGCTACCTGATCTCGGTCAGCGCGGTCGGCTCGCTGCGAGACGACTACGCGCCCGGCCAGGTGGTCATCCCCGACCAGCTCTTCGACCGGACCAAGGGCGGCCGGCCATCCACCTTCTTCGAGGGCGGCGTGGTGGCCCACATCGGCTTCGACAAGCCCTTCTGCTCGACCCTGAGCGAGTACCTGTACGAGGCCGCCCAGGCCGAGGGCGCCACCGTGCATAAGGGCGGCACGCTCGTGGTAATGGAGGGCCCGGCCTTCTCGACCAAGGCCGAGAGCGAGGAGAACCGCCGGCGCGGCCACAGCCTGATCGGCATGACCGCCCTGCCCGAGGCCAAGCTGGCCCGCGAGGCCGAGATCGCCTACGCTGTTATGGCCATGGTCACCGACTACGACGTCTGGCACCCCGATCACGACTCGGTCACGATCGAGGCCGTGGTGGCCGTGCTCCACGCCAACTCGGCCCTGTCGCAGCGCATCGTGGCCCAGGTGGCGGGCCGGCTCGCCGACGGCTACACCAGCCCCGCCCACAGCGCCCTCGCCACGGCTATCCTCACCGACCGCAGCCGCATCCCCGCCGAGACGAAAGATCGCCTCAGCCTGATCGCGGGCAAGTACCTCTGAGCGAGGATGAGGGATGAGGGATGAAGGAGGCGCTGCCCGGATTCATCCCTCATCCCTCATCCCTCATCACTTCTACAGGAGCGTCACCTCAAGCGTCATCTCCTCCAGGCCGGGGGCCAGCAGCTTCGAGACGGGGCAGCCGGCCTTGGCGTCGTCGGCAAACTTCTGGAAGGTGGGCTGGTCGATGGTGGGCACCTTGCCCTCGGTGACGAGGTGGATGCGTGTGATCTTCGGGCCGCCCGCGTCCAGCGAGACCACGGCCCGCGTCGTCACCGACTCGGGCACATGGCCCGCGGCGCTCAGGATCGCCGAGAGGAACATGCTGTAGCACGCTGCGTGGGCCGCGCCGATCAGCTCCTCGGGGTTGCTGCCGCCCCCGTTCTCGAAGCGCGAAACGAAGGTGATCGCGGTATCCTTCAGAGCCCCGCTCTCTGTCGAGACGACGCCAGCCCCGCCCTTAAGGTCGCCACGCCACGTCGAGGTGGCACTGCGCTTGAACTCAGCCATCTGCGGCTCTCCCTACATATCATGCCTTGCTCCATCGGGCATGAGTATTATAGTTGAAAGGTTCAGCGCATGCAGGCCGAGATCCGCATCATTCCCGTGCGCGGGGTCGGCGAGGTCCGCCCCGGCGACGATCTGGCGACGGTCCTGCTCGACGCCATCGCCGGCGGCGGCCAGCCCCTCGAGGATGGCGACGTGCTGGTGGTCACCCAGAAGATCGTCTCGAAGGCCGAGGGCCGCCTGGTTGACCCCGCCGAGGTGGAGCCCTCGCCCTTCGCCCGCCAGATCGCCGCCCAGGGCCGCAAGGACGCCGGCTTCCAGGAGGTCGTGCTGCGCGAGAGCCGGCGCATCGTCAAGATGGCCAATGGCGTCCTGATCACCGAGACCCACCACGGCCTGATCTGCGCCAACAGCGGCGTCGATGAGTCGAACGTCGCGGGAGGCCGGGTCGTCTGCCTGCTCCCCGAGGACCCCGACGCCAGCGCCGCCGGCCTGCGCGCGAGGGTCCGCGAGCGCACGGGCGCGACCGTGGCCGTGATCATCTCCGACACCTTCGGGCGGCCCTGGCGCGACGGCCAGGTCAATGTCGCGATCGGCTGCGCCGGCCTCCGGCCCCTGAGCGACTACGCGGGGGTCGACGACCCCTACGGCTACACGATGCACGCCTCGCTGATCGCGGTGGCCGACGAGCTGGCCGGGGCCGCCGAGCTGGTGATGGGCAAGATCGACAGGGTGCCCGCCGCGGTGGTGCGCGGCTACGCCTATGCGCCCAGCGAGGAGGCCACCGCCCGCGCCCTGATCCGCGACCCGCGCTTTGATCTGTTCAGGTGAGCCCTATGCAGTTCATGGAGATCATCCGGGGCCGGCGCAGCGTGCGCGCCTTCCGGCCCGAGCCCCTGACCCGCGCGCAGATCGAGGGCGTGCTTGAGGCGGCGCGCTGGGCGCCCTCGCCCCACGGTCGCCAGCCCTGGCGCTTCGTCGTCGTCACCACCCCCGAGGCCAAAGCCCGCCTGTCGGCGGCCATGGGCGCCGAGTGGCGGCGCCAGCTCGCCCTCGACGGCCAGGACGAGGCGGCCATCGAGGCGCGCTTCCGCAAATCGCACGAGCGCATTGTCGGCGCGCCGGCGGTGATCGTCCCCTGCCTCTACCTCGAGGACCTGGACGCCTACCCCGACCCCGAGCGACAGGCCGCCGAGACGACCATGGCGGTGCAGAGCCTCGGCTGCGCGGTGCAGAACATGCTGCTCGCCGCCTACGCCCAGGGCTTCGACGGCGGCTGGATGTGCGCGCCACTCTTCTGCCAGGCCGCCGTGCGCGCCGCCCTCGGCCTCGCCGACACCCTCCACCCCCACGCCCTCATCCCCCTCGGCTACCCCGCGCAGGACCCCGCGCGCCGCCCCCGCCGCCCCCTCGACGAGCTGGTGGTCGCCTGGGAGTGAGCCGCCCTTGATGGGCCGCTGTGGTGCGTGATCCGTGATTCCGGCCCGGTCACGGATCACGCATCACAGATCACGTGGTAGCATGGCTACAGGTGCATCCGCAGAGCAGAGCGAGAGCCAATCTGATGATCGTCGTTCTAGCCGGCGGTGTGGGCGCCGCGAAGTTCCTCGAGGGGGTCGTCCAGGTCGCCCCACCCGAACACATCACCGCCATCGTCAACACGGGCGACGACTTCGAGCTGCACGGGCTGAGGATCTCGCCCGACCTCGACATCGTCACCTGCACCCTGGCAAACCTGATCGACCGCCAGCAGGGCTGGGGCATCGCCGGCGACACGACCGCCTGCATGGAGTGGCTCACCCTCCTGGGCGGGCCGAGCTGGTTCAAGCTGGGCGACCGCGACCTGGCCATCCATATCCGGCGCACGGCGCTGCTGCGCGACGGCCACACCCTCAGCCAGGTCGCCGAGCGCATCCGCCGGTCGCTCGGCGTCGCGGTGCGCATCATGCCCATGAGCGACGACCCGGCCCCGACCCACATCCTCACCAGCGCGGGCGAGCTGCACTTCGACGAAAACATGTCAGTAGAGAGCGCCCTGCGCTACCTGAACAGCCTGCGCGCCGGCAAGCAGGCCGGCGGACACGTAGCAGATTGGGATTATGTGCGCCACCTGTGCGAGCACATCGACCTGAGCCTGAAACTGGCGATCAAGAACCTGTCCAAGGGCAACAAACAGAAGGTGGGCGTGGTACAGGCGTTGATGCACCGCCCCGAGCTGCTCCTGCTGGATGAGCCGACTTTCGGCCTCGACCCGCTGGTGCAGCAGGAGGTGCTGCGGTTGGTGAAAGAAGCCCGCGATCAGGGCGCCACCGTGCATGCCTCTCGCGACGCG
>JAAXUL010000063.1 GCA_013336035.1 Chloroflexales bacterium | reverse complement strand
CTGCATATCAGCAGCAGCACGAATGAGAGGGTGATGAAAACCCAGCCCCCGCGGCCGGTGATGGGATAATATCGGTGAAAATATAATCGGAACATCGGGTATGCTTCGAGAAAGAGCAGGTTTGCCACGTAGAGTGCGCAGCTTATCATGAAGGCGAATCCGCCGAAAGAGCCGGAGATCTTGAGCGGATTATCGGCATCGAACCTGGCGTAGACCGTGCCGAGCCCGATGGCGAGACTCGTGATGACGACGGACATCAGCGTCACGTTGAAAAAACTGATCCAGAAGAGATACGGGCTGGTAACGGAAAAAAGGCTCGTGTTTACCGAGAGCGAGACCCTGCGCGCCACCGACATCCTCGACCGTATGGTCGCCGCCGGCAAGCTCGGCCGCAAGTCGGGCGGCGGCTTCTACAAAGAGTCCAAGCAGGGCGGCAAGCGCGAGTTCTGGCCGCTCGACCTGAAGACCATGGAGTACGTGCCCCTCCAGGGCACCGCCACGGTCGACGCCTTCATCAAGGAGGCGAAGAAGATCAAGAGCCTGCCCGAGCGGCTGCGCTTCATGATCAGGCGCGGTGTCGAGCAGCCCGACGACCGGGCCGCCGCCCTGGTCGCCCAGACCCTGCTGCCCACCATGGCCTATGCCGCCCGGCGCCTGCCCGAGATCGCCGACAGCGTCGAGGACGTCGACAGCGCCATGCGCTGGGGCTTCGCCCACGAGCTTGGCCCGTTCCAGATGTGGGACGCCCTGGGCGTCGCCGAGACCGCCGACCTTATGCGGAGCCGCGGCATCGCCGTGCCCGCCTGGGTCACGCAGCTGATCGAGCAGGGCGAGGCCAGCTTCTACCGCGACGGCGCCGCCTACAACGTGGCCAGCGGCCGCCACGAGGTGCGCCCCCGCGACGAGCGCGCGATCGACCTGGCCGCCCTCAGGGCCGCCGGCAAGCGGGTGCTCGGCAACGACTCGGCCAGCCTGGTCGACCTGGGCGACGGCGTGCTCTGCCTCGAGATCCACTCGAAGGCCAACTCGCTCGGTGGCCCCGTGATCGAGATCCTGCTCGCCGCCGTCGAGGAGCTGAAGAAAGACCCCTGGGTCGGCATGGTTGTCGGCAACCAGGGCGCGCGCTTCTCGGCCGGCATGGACCTGAACGACTTCGGCGCCGCCGTGCAGATGGAGGCCTGGGACGACATCGCCGAGCTGATCGCCCTCGTCCAGGGCGCCTTCCTCAACCTGCGCCGCAGCCCCAAGCCCGTCGTCACCGCCCCCTTCTCCCACGCCCTCGGCGGCGGGGCCGAGCTGGCGATGCACGGCGCGGCCGCGGTGGCCGCCGCCGAGACCTACATGGGCCTGGTCGAGGTCGGCGTCGGTGTCATCCCCGCCTGGGGCGGCTGCAAAGAGCTGAACCGCCGCTTCATCGCCGAGGCCGCCCGCAACGGCGCCGACGTGATGAAGGGCCTCCAGCGCGCCTTCGAGAACATCGGCCTGGCCAAGGTCGCCACCAGCGGCCTCGAGGCGAAGGACCTGGGCTACCTGCGCCCGACCGACCGCGTGGTCTTCAACCAGGACTACCTGATCGGCGAGGCCAAGCGCGAGGTGCTCAAGCTCGTCGCCAACGGCTACGAGCCGCCCCCCGCCGAGAAGCAGTGCTACGCCATCGGCCGCGACGGGATCGCCCTGCTGCGCGTCGGCGTCAACCAGCTGGCCCAGGGCGGCTACGCGACCCCCTACGACCAGGTGATCGCCGACAAGCTCGCCTACGTGCTCTGCGGCGGCGACCTGAGCAGCCCGCAGTGGGTGGACGAGGAGTACATGATGGCCCTCGAGCGCGAGAAGATCCTCGAGCTCGCCCGCGACCCGCGCACCCTCGCCCGCGGCAAGCACATGCTCGAGACCGGCAAGCCGCTGCGCAACTAAACAAGGGAGTTTATTGATATGCGTGAAGCAGTAATAGTCTCCGGCGCCCGCACCGCCGTCGGCAAGGCCCCCAAGGGCGCCATGCGCACGGTTCGCCCCGACGAGCTGGCGGCCATCGTGCTCAAGGCCGCGCTCGAGCGCGCCCCCGGCCTCGAACCCCGCGAGGTCGAGGATGTGATCCTGGGCTGCGCGATGCCCGAGGGCGAGCAGGGCATGAACCTGGCCCGCATCGCCGCCCAGCGCGCCGGCCTGCCCGACAGCGTCTGCGGCGTGACCATCAACCGCTTCTGCGCCTCGGGCCTGCAGACGATCGCAACCGCCGCCCAGCAGATCATCATGGGCCAGGCCGACGTGATCATCGCCGGCGGCGCCGAGAGCATGAGCGCGGTGCCGATGGGCGGGAACAAGTTCTCGCCCAACCCCTACCTGGCCGAGCACGACCCCGCCGTCTACCTGGGCATGGGCCTCACCGCCGAGAATGTCGCCCGCGACTTCAAGGTCAGCCGCGAGGACCAGGACGCCTTCGCCCTCCGCTCGCACCAGCGGGCCCTGCACGCGCAGGCCGAGGGCTACTTCGCGCCCGGCATCGTCCCCGTCGAGATCGAGACGGTCGAGCTCGGCCCCGACGGCAAGCGCAAGGCCCGCACCACCAGCTTCGCCAAGGACGAGGGCCCCCGCGCCGACACCTCGCTCGCGGCCCTCGGCAAGCTCAGGCCCGTCTTCGCCGCCGCCGGCACCGTCACCGCCGGCAACAGCTCGCAGACCAGCGACGGCGCCGCCGCCGTGGTCGTGATGAGCCGCGAGAAGGCCGACGCCCTCGGCCTCAAGCCGCGCGCCCGCTTCCTCAGCTTCGCCGTCGGCGGGGTGGCCCCCGAGGTGATGGGCATCGGCCCGGTGGTCGCCATCCCCAAGGCCCTCAAGCTCGCCGGCCTCAGCCTGAGCGACATCGACCTGTTCGAGCTCAACGAGGCCTTCGCCGCCCAGGCCCTCGCCGTCGCCCGCGAGCTCGGCATCGACCTCGAGAAGCTCAACGTCAACGGCGGCGCGATCGCGCTCGGCCACCCCCTCGGCTGCACGGGCGCCAAGCTCACCGTGCAGATCCTCGATGAGCTCGAGCGCCGCGGCGGCCGCTACGGCCTGGTGACCATGTGCATCGGCGGCGGCATGGGCGCCGCCGGGGTCTTCGAGCGCCTGTAGCCTGAATAGGTATAAGGGGAAACCGCGTTTCCCCTTATACCCCCTGCTGCCTTTGCGGGAGTCGCGTATAATGCCCTCAACACCACACGACCAGGCCAGGGGGCAGCAGGATGGCGCAAAAACGGCCCAGTATCTCCGACATCGTACACCAGATCGTTCGCAAGGCGCCGGGGCCGCTCACCGTGGACGAGATCGCTCAGCAGCTGGCCGCCACCGCGCCCGAGGCCTCGCGTGACCCCAAGAACAGCGTCAAGAACAGCCTCTCGAACAACCGCGGTGGGGCTCTTATGCGCCTGCCCGACGGGCGCATCGGCTGGAAGCCCCGCCTGATCAATGGCGCAGCCCTGCGGCATATCTTCTACGACGAAGACCTGGCCGAGCGCGAGCTGCTGATCGGCGACGCCATCTACGACCTGCTCGAGCCCCTGCGCGGCCAGACCCAGCTCACCGGGGCCCTGCGCCTCGAGCTCGAGGGCGGCAGGTCGGTCGTCGGGATGGTGACGGGGGCTGTGGGCCAGCGGGCCCTCGACGCCGGCCCGGCCCTCTGGGACTGGCTGGAGGACCGCGGCGCCGCCCCGGGCGACAGCCTGATCATCACCGCCCTCGACGGCGAGGAGCGCCACTACAGCCTGCGCCTCGAGCCCGCCGCCGCCCGCGACGAGGCGGCGGTCGCCCGCCGCAACCAGGTGGTCCTCGCCGCCGCCGTCGCCTTCCTGCGCCGCTACCGCGGCCGCGCCGTCATCTGGGAGATCGTCGCCCACCTGAACGCCACAGGCCCTGCGCACGACCCGGTCCCCTCTGACCCCTTCGAGGATATCTGGACCGAGGAGGTCTACGGCCCGGTGCAGGACGAGTACGGCGTAGACTTCCCGCTGGCCGGCGGCCATAGCGACCTGTTCGCCGACCTCTCGCATATCCTGGCCGAGCCCTCGGCCATGGCCGACGCTGTGGCGCTGCCCGGTGTAAAGCCGGTCGAGATCGAGTTTGGCCCCGATGATCTGCCCCCCGGCGTGGCGATGGAGGCGGTCAGAGCCAAGATCGAGGCCGTCTACAACCGCGGCGGCTTTAAGCCGCTCGCCGCCGATGACCCGCTGCTGCCGGCGATCTACGCCATCGCCGCCCGCAACGGCTTGCCGTCGCCCACCGGCAAGCCCTACAAAGCCAGCGAGCTTCAGGCCCTGTTCGGCAGCGACGAGACGACCATCGAGTGGATCGAGCGCGGCGCCATCTTCGGCATGGTCGAGCTCGACGACGCCTTTAGCGCTGGCACGCCCGAGCTGCCCGCCGACCTATTCGCCGCCCTGATGCCCGCGACGCCCGCCAGGCTGCCCGCCGCCTACGCGCGCACCGGCGCGCCGCGCAAACCCCGCCCCTCGCCCCAGGGCAGCAAAGGCCCCGTGACGACCTACCTGCTCCGCCTGACCTACACCGAGGACAGAGGCTTCTCGCGCGACATCGAGATCGCCGAGGACCAGAACCTCGAGGATCTGCACCTGGTGATCCAGAAGGCCCTCGGCTGGGACGACGACCACCTCTACTCGTTCTACATGGGCCGGCAGCCCTTCGACGACAAGACCGAGATCGGCTCGCCGTGGTCTGAGTCAGCGCGCCACACGCACCAGGTCACCCTGGGCAGCCTCGGCCTGAGGGTGAAGCAGAAGTTCCTCTACCTCTTCGACTACGGCGACAGCCACCTCTTCGAGCTTCAGGTGCAGAAGATCACGCCCCAGGCCCCGAAGGGCAGCTACCCGAGGGTGGCCGCCCGCGTGGGTCGCGCCCCCAGCCAGTACGGCGACGAGGAGTAGGGGCCTGGCTAGTACGAGACAATCACCCGCGTCCCGATATCGGCCCACCCGTAGAGCCACTGGGCGTCGTCTACGCGCAGGTTGATACAGCCGTGGGACATGCGCACGCCGGTGCCGTGGGCGTTGTGCCAGTAGGTGCCGTGCAGGGCCACGCCGCCCACGACGTACTGGACCCAGGGGATGTTCGGCACCGTCCAGCACTCGCCGGCCATACAGCCCGACATAGTCTGCATATCGTACTTGCTGTAGATAGCGAAGTCGCCCACAGGCGTGTTAAAGCCGTCGCGGCCGGTGGCCACCGGCGCGCGGAAGACGAGCAGGTCGCCCTCGTAGGCGCTCAGCCACTGCTCGCTCAGGTTGACCTCGATGCGCCGCTCCCAGATCGACGGGGACCAGGCGAGCGTGCCGGCGAGCTGTGACACAGGCGCGCTGTTGATGCCGCGGACCTGGGCGAGCTGGCGGCCCAGGTCGCTCAGCTGCATCTCGTCGAGCGTGTCGATGGGGAAGCCGCGCGTAGCGGCCTGGCTTGCGAGGAAGCTGTTGGTCTGCTCGGGGAGGTAGACCATCTTGGCCCGCTCGAAGTACTGCACGCTGTGGCCGTTCTCGTCCACGGCCTCGCTGAGCGGGAAGCCAAGCACCGCGAGGCCGCCCCGCTTATCCCACACGCGGCGGAACTCGCCCGAGAGGGTGTGGCGCGTCTCGGGGAAGTAGAGGGCGCCGCTCTGGGGGTCGTCGATGCCGCCCGGCACACCCTGGACCTCGAGCATCTCGCGGCCCACCAGGCCCAGCTGCACCTGCTGATCGGCCTGCTCGGGGTGGTACTCGAAGCGGGCCCGCTCGAAATACTGGACGATGCGCCCGCCCTCGACCATCTCCTCGGTGAGCGGGTAGCCGAAGACTAGCACCTGGCCGTTCGAGCGCCAGAAGTTGAGGAAGCCGCTGCGGTTGCTCAGGTGGTGGCCGGTCTGCGGGAAGTAGACCGTCTGCATCGTGGGCAGCAGATCGGGGTTGACGCCGGCCGTCTGCTGGGCGACGCTCGCGCGTGCCTGCTCCTCGCGGGCCTGGGCCGCGGCCACGATGGCGCGGGCCTCGCCGTAGCTCATCGGTGCGACAAAGTCGGCCTGGGGGTGGCGGGCCTCGGCCGCGCGCGACCATAGGGCGATGGTCGCGCTCAGCAGCACGACAAGCAGCGCCGTTGCGGCGAGCTTCATGCGGCGGGCGCTCATAGTGTTCCTCGCACTAGTACTTCGGATGATCGTTTACAGCGTGGGGCCGCCCGCTCGGGGCGTTTTCCCCATTATATACAAGGTAAACGCTTACGACTAGAGGCCAGTATATTGAATTTGTGTAAAGGGCAGCCGCGGCGGGGGCGCGAGAATGAGCGTGGCCGCGGACATGTTATAATTTTCGTCACACCCCAGGTCTCTCGCCGGACGAGCGGCGCGTCCGCCGATCCACAATGCAGGAGGGCCCGATGGAGCGAAAGATCCGCGTGCTAGTCGCCAAACCCGGCCTCGACGGCCACGACCGTGGCGCCAAGGTTATCGCCCGCGCGCTGCGCGACGCCGGCATGGAGGTGATCTACACCGGCCTACAGCAGACCCCGCAGATGATCGTCGAGGCCGCCCTTCAGGAGGACGTTGATGTCGTGGGCCTCTCGATCCTCTCCGGCGCACATATGACCCTGCTGCCGAAGGTGACCCAGCTGCTCAAAGAGAACTCGATGGACGACGTGCTCGTCGTCGCCGGCGGCATCATCTCCGACGAGGACGCGACCGCCCTCAAGGCCCAGTACGGCGTCGCCGAGGTCTTCGGCCCCGGCGCCTCGACCCACGACATCGTGAAGTTCATCCAGGCGAAGGCCGGCGTGGCCGGCGCCTAGCCCGCGGCAGCAGTAAGCTTAGGGCGCAGCCCCAGGCTGCGCCCCTTCGTGTGGACGCATGAACATCAATGAACTTCTCCCGCGCCTGCGGGCCGGCGACAAGCGCGCCCTGGCGCGGTCAATCACCGTGGTCGAGACCGGCGGCCCCCCGGCCCGCGAGCTGCTGGCCGCCACCTACCCCTACGCGGGGGCGGCCCACGTGGTCGGCATCACCGGGCCGCCAGGGGCCGGCAAGAGCACGCTAGTCACGGCCCTCGCCCAGGAGTGGCGCCGCCGCGGCGTCACCGTCGGCATTGTCGCCGTCGACCCGACCTCGCCCTTCACCGGGGGCGCGGTGCTCGGCGACCGCATCCGTATGCAGGTCCTCGGCGGTGACCCGGGGGTCTTCATCCGCTCGATGGCCAGCCGCGGGCGCCTTGGCGGCCTCGCCCGCGCCACCGCCGACGCCGTCGTCCTGCTCGACGCCGCCGGCTTCCAGGTGGTCCTGATCGAGACGGTCGGCGCCGGCCAGGGCGAGGTCGACATCGCCCGCGCCGCCCACACCACGATCGTGGTCGAGGTCCCCGGCATGGGCGATGATGTCCAGAGCATCAAGGCCGGCATGCTCGAGATCGCCGATGTCTTCGTGGTCAACAAGGCCGACCGCGACGGCGCCGACAATGTCGTGCGCCAGCTCAAGGCGATGCTCCACCTCGGCGAGCACCGCCCCGGCTCGTGGGAGCCGTCCGTGCTCAAGGCGGTGGCTATGCACGGCGAGGGCAGCGCCGAGATCGTCGAGGCCGCCAGCCACCACGTCGCCCACCTGCGCAACTCGGGCCAGGCCGCCAAGCGGGCCCGCGCCGCCGCCGAGCGCGAGCTCGGCGCCGCAGTGCAAGAGCTCGCCCTCGAGCGTCTGCGCGGCGGCGCCTGGGACGACCTGGTCGCCCGCATCGCCGCCCGCGAGCGAGACCCCTATGGGGCCGCCCAGGAGCTGCTCGAAGAGCTGCGGGCTAGGGGCTGAGGTCGCCGGGTGATGAAGGGTCGGCGAGAGCGCGCCGCTTCCCCTTGCACTCGCTGTGCGCTGGCGCTACACTCTGTTCATAGTAGCCGGCGTGGCGCGAGGAGAGGCGGCAGCCTCACCCTTTCGCCCTCACTCTGCGTGGGTTGCCATGTCGTTTCGGGCCCGCCTGACCCTGCTCTACACGGGCTTCTTCGCCCTGGCGCTGCTGCTGCTGGGCTGCGGCACCTACTTCTCTGTGCGGCAGGCCCTCTACGCCGGCGTCCAGCGCGACCTATGGGCGGCCACCGAGCAGGTGCGGCGCATCTTCAACGCGGGCGGCCTCGAGCCCATCCGCACGCCCACCGGCGAGCTGCGCCTCTTCCTGCGCGGCCAGTTTATCCAGATCTTCAACAACCCCAACTTGGTCGCCCAGATCTTCAAGCCCGACGGCGAGCTGCTCGACAGCACGCCCAACCTGGGCGGGCGCTCGCTGCCCCTGCCCGACGAGGCCCTGCGCCTCGGCCGTGACGATGTCTTCACCGGCTACAGCCTCGTGCGCGAGGTCGACGATATGCGCGTCGAGACCCTGATCACCCCGCTCGTGCTCCAGGGGAATGACCAGGTGGTCGGCTACCTGCAGATCTCGCGCCCCCTGCGCGACGTCGATCAGACCCTGGGCATCCTGCTCTGGATCCTGGTGGGCGGGGGCGCCATCGCGCTGCTGATCGCGGCCGGCGGGGCCGCCCTGCTCGCCGGCCGCGTCCTGCGCCCGATCGACCAGGTCACGCGCACCGCCCAGAGCATCGTCCACGCCGACGACCTGGCCCAGCGTGTGCCCGTGCCGCCCCACCAGGACGAGCTGCACCGCCTGACCGTCACGATCAACGACCTGCTCGGCCGCCTCGAGGGCCTCTTCAACGCGCAGCGCCGCTTCGTCGCCGATGTGAGCCACGAGCTGCGCACGCCCCTGGCCGCGATGCGGGGCAACCTCGAGGTCCTCGACCGGGGCGGCCTCAACAACCCCGAGCTGGCCGCCGAGGCCGTCACCGATATGCGCCTCGAGACCGCGCGCCTGATCCGTATGGTCAACGACCTGCTGCTGCTGGCGCAGAGCGACGCCCGCGTGCAGCTGCGCTGCGAGCCAGTCGAGCTCGACACCCTGATGCTCGAGGTCTACCGCGAGCTGCGCCCATTGGCCAAGGGCATGACCCTGCGCATCGGCGCCGAGGACCAGGTGACGGTCAGCGGCGACCGCGACCGGCTCAAGCAGGCCCTGCTCAACCTCGGCGTCAACGCCCTGCAGTACACGCCCCAGGGCGGCTATGTCACCCTCGGCCTCGAGCAGCGCGACGGCTACGCCCTGCTGACCGTGGCCGACACAGGCCTGGGCATCGCCGACGAGGACCTGCCCCATATCTTCGAGCGCTTCTACCGGGCCGACCGCTCGCGCTCGCGCCACAGCGGCGGCGCCGGCCTTGGCCTCTCGATCGTCAAGCGCGTGGCCGACGCCCACGGCGGCTACGCCACCGTCGCCAGCATCCCCGGCCGCGGCAGCACCTTCGCGATCTGGCTGCCGTTGCCCGAGCACCCCGCCCTCGGCGAGCCGGAGCACGCCCTCGAGGCGCCAGTCGCCGAGCCCGTGAACGTGTAGTAGCTCTGCCCTCCAAAACCTATGGAATTTCTGCTCTCGCCTCAGGGCCTAGTAGCGGCGACGGCCCTGGTCTTTCTAGCGGGCCTCTCCGAGGGCGTGGGGACGCGCGGGGTGGTGCTGCTGACTAACCGGATCACGCCGGTTGGCTTTGCCTTTAGCCTGCTCGCGGCGGCCCTGTTCTTCCTGATCAGCGCGGCCCTCTGGGTGTGGGGGCTATGGCTGGCGGCCGCGGGCCTCTTCAGAGTGTACGCCCCGCTGCACCTCTTCTTTGTGGCCGTGAGCGCGTCCTACGCGCCGCTGCTTCTGGGCGCGCTGGCCCTGCTGCCCCTGGTCGGGCCGGTCATCCGCGGGCTGCTGCGCCTGTGGAGCTTCGGCATCGCGATCAGCGCGCTGGTGGGGCTGGGGCTGGGCCTCTGGCAGGCCCTGATCTGCGCGCTGGCCGGCATGCTCCTGGTGCTAGGCGCCAGCTCCCTCCTGAGCGAGCCGGCGGCCTATCTGGCCAACCGCCTGTGGGCGCTCACGACTGGGCGGCCCCGCCCCCTGCGCCGCGACGAGCTGCCACGGGTGATCCCCGGCTACGAGCCGGCGCAGGAGCTGTGATGCTAAGCGGGCTGATCTGGTGCGGCGGCGCGCTGGTGGTCCTCTTCATCGCCTTCGCCGTGGCGATCCCGCTCTCGGTGCTGACGTGGTGGGCGGGGTGGTCGCGCCGGGCCGGCCCGGCGATGGCGCCCCCTGCCCCGTGCCAGGCGGCGCCTGCGGCCGGCCCCTTCCTGGTCTACCTCTCGGGTGTCGGCGACATCTCGGGCGAGTACCAGTCGCGCTACGAGGACGAGTTTCTCGCGGCGGTGGCCGAGCGGGTGCCGGGGCTGGTGGTGATCAGCGACGTCTTCGCCTACTCGGTGGCCAACCTGAGCATGACCAGCCAGCGCGAGCTGGGCTGGTTCTGGGCGTGGCTGCACCAGATGCGCCTGCGCAAGGGCAGCCCGCTGAAGAAGGCCGGCAAGCTGATCGACCTGCGCAACGTCCTGCACATTGCCGTGTCGGCCGACTGGCGCTACGGGCCGATCTACAACTATGGCGTGGCCGAGATGATCCTGCAGGGGCTGGCGCGCCACGGCTACCGCGTCGGCAGCGGCACCCCCGTGAGCATCCTCGGCTACAGCGGGGGCGGGCAGATCGCCCTGGCCACCTCCGGGTATGTCCAGGCGACCCTGCGCGTGCCGGTGCAGGTGATCTCGCTCGCGGGCGTGATGAACTCGAGCCGCAGCCTCGACAGCATCTCGGTCCTGACCCACCTCTACGGCAGCGAGGATGGCGGGCAGCGCATGGGCCAGCTGATCTTCCCGGCCCGCTGGCCGATCTTTCCCGGCACCCACTGGGGCCGCGCCCTGGCCGAGGGCAAGATCAGCGCGCGCTGCCTGGGGCCGATGCGCCATAGCGGGCGGCACAGCTACTTCGACGCCACGGTGCCGGCCGAGGACGGCCGCAGCTTCAAGGATGTGACCGCGGACGAGGTGTCTGGGCTGCTCATCCGGCTTGGGTAGCTCGCCGCCTGCCCCGCACTGCCAAGCGGTCCGCTGGCTGATTGGGGCCTGCAATGTAACCGGGCAGTAACTATCGGCGGTACCTTAAAGACAAGATACCCCCTGGGAACAAGTGTCCGCACATGCGACGTCAAAGGAGACCTCCTATGAGCCAGAACGCGACCGACGGGTTTGACCCCAACGACCCGTTCGGCACCTGGCGCACCATCCGCGACGCCAACCTGGATGCCTGGGCCAAGGGCATGACCTCGCTCGTGAACACCGAGGTATTTGCCAAGGCCATCGGTCTTCAGCTCGACTCGCTACTGGCCGCCTCGGCGCCTGTCCAGAGCGTTGTTCAGCAGTACATGGAGACCTATCTGGCCCAGGTTAACATGCCCTCGCGTGGTGAGGTCGTGAACCTGGCCCAGCGGCTGACAAACATCGAGCTGCGCCTCGACGACATGCAGGCCCAGCTCGACGAGCTGCTGACGGCCATTCGCGCTGTGGCCGCGGCCCCTGTCGCCGCCACCACCGTCCCCGAGGCTGCCAACGACGAGGCCAAGTCGGCCGCGCCGCGCCGCACCCGCAAGGCGACCAACGAGTAGCGACTACGAAAAGGGGAGCCGCCAATGACTACACCGAGCGCCACCTCACTTGATCTTGAGGTGATGACGAAGAAGCTCTATGAGGAGCTCGAGCGCCTCGGCAAGAGCAGCGAGACCTTCGCCAAGATCGCCTCGCAGCGGATGAACGTCCAGATCGGGCAGACGCCCAAAGAAGTGATCTGGACGCTCAACAAGATGAAGCTCTACCACTTCTATCCGACGACGCCGCCCGAGCAGCGCAAAGGCGTCCCTCTGCTCCTGGTCTTCGCGCTCATCAACCGGCCCGATATCTTCGACCTGCGGCCCGGCAACAGCTTCGTCGAGTACATGGTCAAGCAGGGCTACGATATCTACATGCTCGACTGGGGCCGCCCCGGCCTCGAGGACGCGGGCTACGACTTCGAGGACTTCTCCCTGAAGTTCCTGCCTCGGGCCATCCGGGCCGTCCAGCGCCACTCTGGCTCGCATGAGTTCAGCATGTGCGGCTGGTGCATCGGCGCCACCATCACGACGCTCTACGCCGCGATGCGCCCCGACGATGGCCTGCGCAACCTGATCCTGCTCACGGCGCCCCTCGACTTTAGCGATAAAGAGGCCGGCCCCTACAACAAATGGCTGAACACCGAGTTCTACAACGTCGATGAGCTGGTGCGCCAGCATGGCAACGTGCCCGGCACGGTCATCGACTATGGCGCCAAGATGCTTAAGCCCGTCGAGAACTACGTCAACAACTACCTTAAGCTCTGGGATAACCTCGACAATGCCAAGGTGGTCGACTCGTGGCTCTCGATGAACACCTGGGTCACCGACAATGTCGACTTCCCCGGCGCGGCCTTTCGTCAGTGGGTCAAGGAGTTCTTCCGCGAGAACCGGCTGATGGAGGGGACCCTCAAGATGGAGGGTCGCACCGTGGACTTGAAGAACATCAAGGCCAGCATCCTTAACGTGATCGCGGACAAGGATCACATTGTCCCTAACTGCCAGTCAACGGCGGCTATGGATAAGTTCGGCACCCGTGACAAGCTGCTGCTTGAGATGAAGGGCGGCCACATCGGCCTGATGGTCGGCAGCGGGGCGAGCAAGCGCACCTGGCCACAGATTGACGCCTGGCTGGCCAAGCGGAGCCAGAGCAAGTAGGCCCCACTGATCCAGGAGGGGCGCAGCGCCTGCTGCGCCCTTTTACGTCAGGGCCTCCTCGCCCTGACCTCCACAAGGAGACCCTATGCGCCTCAAAGACAAAGTTGCTCTGGTCACCGGCGGCGGCCAGGGCATCGGGAAGCTCACCGCGATGACCTTCGCCCGCGAGGGCGCCCTCGTCGCTGTCGCCGATATCAACATGAGCGCCGCTCAGGCTGTGGCCGCCGAGATCGAGAAGGCCGATGGTCAGGCCAAGGCGATCTTCCTCGACGTCAGCCGCAGCGAGTCGGTGGACGCCGCTATCCAGTCGATTATGAACTGGGCCGGCGGCATCGATATCGTGGTCAATAACGCCGGTATCACCCGCGACTCGCGCATGCAGAAGATGACCGAGGATCAGTTCGACGCGGTTATCAACGTCAACCTCCGCGGTGTCTGGCTGGTCGCTAAGGCCTGTGTGCCCAGCATGATCGCCCGCGGCGGCGGCTCGATCATCAACGCGGCCTCGGTCGTCGGCCTGCACGGCAACTTCGGCCAGACCAACTATGTCGCCGCCAAGGCCGGCGTGATCGGTATGACCAAGACCTGGGCCCGCGAGCTCGGCCCGAGCGGCATCCGCGTCAACGCTGTGGCCCCCGGCTTCACCGCCACCGAGATGCTCGCCACCGTGCCCGAGAAGGTGCTCGAGAGCGTGCGCGAGCGCACCCCTCTGCGCCGCCTGGGCAAGCCTGAGGATATCGCTAACGCCTACCTCTTCCTCGCCTCCGACGAGGCCAGCTTCATCACCGCGCAGACAGTGTCTGTCGACGGCGGGCTCCTCTTCTAATCAGCCGCATACCGCTCACAGCTCGGGGAGGCCTCGCCCTCCCCGAGTCCCTTTTTGCCCGTGCAGCTTGTCGCCACGATCGGGCTTGTGGCCCGCCTGCGCCGTACCCCGCTCCGGAAGTGGCCAACCCTTGAGCTGAGCATAGCCGAGGCCTCGGCGGTCTATATGCTCGGCTTCCTGGTCTCGGCCGCCCTCGGCGTCGTGCGCCAGGCGCTGCTCAACGCGCGCTTCGGCCTCGGCCCCGAGGTCGCCGCCTACTACGCCGCCTTTCGCTTGCCAGAGACGGTGGCGACCCTGGTCGCTGGCGGCGCCCTGACCAACGCCCTCATCCCGGTGCTGCTGCGCGTCACCGCCCGCAGCGGCGAGGCCGCCGGACACCGCCTGGTCAACGGCGCGCTGACGCTTGTGCTCGCCGTATCCGCGCCCACCTGCGCCCTGGCCTTCCTCGGCGCGCCCCTGTTCGTGCGCCTGATCCTCGCCCCCGGCTTCGACCCGGCCCTCCAGCAGCTCACCGCCGCCCTCGCGCGGATCATGCTGCTCGAGGTGCTGCTGGTGGTGACCGAGGCTGCCCTGGTGGCGGTGCTAGTCAGCCGCAACCAGATCCTCCTGCCCGCCATCGCGATCGCCCTGCGCAATATCTCGCTGATCGGCGGGATCGCCCTCGCCTTTGCCGTGCCGGCGGTGGGCATCTATGGCCCCACCATCGGCTCGATCTTCGACGCCCTGATCCAGCTCGCCCTGCTCGTGCCCGGCCTGCGCCGCCGCGGCTACCGGCCGCGCCTGGCCTGGGCCCCTGGGGACGCCGACCTGCGATCGGTCGGGCGGCTCCTCTGGCCCAACGCCCTTGGGGGGCTGTCAAACTACGTCACCAGCATCGTCGACACGGCCTTCGCCAGCCTCGGCGGGGCCACCGCCGCCCTGGGCGCCCTCTTCAACGCCTGGCTTCTGGCCGGGCTCCCGATCCGCCTGCTCGGCATCGCCATCGGCCAGGCGGCCCTGCCCGGCCTGGCCGCCCTCAGCATCGCCGGCAACCTGCCCGAGCTGCGGCGCGTGCTTGGGCGCGCTATGCTCTCGGCCCTGGGGCTATCGCTCGCCGCCGCCGCCGGCCTGATCTTGCTCGGGCGGCCTGTGATCGGCCTGCTCTTTGAGCGGGGCGCCTTCGACGCCGCCGCCGCTGACCTGACCTACCGGTACCTGGCGATCTACGCCCTCGGCATGCCCGCCTATGTGCTCACCGAGATCGCCGCGCGGGCCCTGGTGGCGCGCTACGACACCGCCACCGCTATGGTCGCTAACCTGGCGCAGCTGGCGGTGCGCACGGCGCTGCTCGCCGCCCTGATCGGCCGCCTCGGCGCCGCCGCCGTCCCTACCGCCCACGCGATCAGCGCCGTCATCGAGACGGCGCTGCTGCTGGCGGTGCTGTGGCTGAAGACGCGCTAGCTGAGATCATCCGCAGACCACGCAGATGCTGCCAGCTGCATGCGAAATCCGCGGATACTACAGCCCCTCGTTGGCCCGCGCCACCAGCAGCGCCAGCAGGGCGGTGCGCGGCACGATGCTGGCCTCGTCGATGTACTCGCGGGGGCTGTGGTCGTGGCCGCCGACGGGGCCCAGGCCGTCGAGAACGGGCAGCCCGGCCCCGGCGAGCAGGTTGGCGTAGCTCACGCCGCCCGTGGCCGCGTCCTCGACGCTGAAGCCGAGCTCATGCGCGCAGCGCTTCGCCAGGGCGGCCAGGCGCTCGATCGCGGGCGTGCGGGCCATCGGCGAGAAGCCCCAGCCGCCGCCCACAGTGGCGCGCGTGCCCGGCACCCGCTCTTCGCCCGCGATGGCCCTGATCGCCGCCTCGACCGGGGCTGTGTCGGCGGGGCTGACGACGCGCACATCTACCTGGGCCTGGGCCTGGTCGGGCACGGCGTTGGGCACGCTGCCGCCCGCGATCACGCCCACATTGACCGTCACCCCGGGCCGGCTGCCGTTGAGCGCCTGGAGCGCGATGATCTGGTGGGCCAGGGCCAGCACGGCGCTGGCGCCCTTCTCGGGCTCGACCCCGGCGTGGGCCGCCCTGCCCTCGACTGACAGGGTGAAGAGGCCGTTGCCCTTGCGGGCGCTGACGATGTCGCCGTTCTCGCGCCCGGCCTCGAGCACCAGGGCCAGGTCGTAGCCGGGCGCCAGCGCGCCTAGCATCGCCCCCGAGGCCCGCGAGTCGGTCTCCTCGTCGCCGCCACAGACGACGCTGATGGCGCCAAAGCTGGACGGGGCGAGGGCGGCCAGGGCCTCGGCGGCGTAGAGCCCCGAGAGCAGGCCGCTCTTGTTGTCGGCGCTCCCCGGGCCGAGGAGCGCGCCGCCCGCGCGGCGCAGCGGCCGCTCGGCCGCCACGCCCACCGGGTAGACGGTGTCGAGGTGGGCGACAAGCATGGCCCGCAGCCGCCCCGCACCTCTGACAGTGGCGACCAGCCCGTCGCCCGCCCGGTCGTCTGGGAAGGCCTGGAGCCCCCAGCCGCGGGCGTGGGCCCAGCGGCGCACCCAGGCCCCCGCCTCGTCTACGCCCGCCTTGTGGCTCGTCGGGCACTCGATCGCGCAGAGCTGGCGCAGCTCCTCGATGTACGTCTCCAGCCGCGGCTGAAGCCAGGAAACCAGCGCCTGCGCGCTGATGCTCATAGAGGTGGCTTTCTCAGGGAGGGTCTCAGGGAGGGCTTGCCCTCCCTGAAGAACCTACTCTTCGTCCTATTCCGTGCCGCAAGCAGGGCTTGCGAGCATTTAATACGGCAGCTTCGCCGCCGGGTCGCCGAGCAGGGCGTAGTTGCGGGCGTCGTTGCGGGCCATCCAGAGCTTCGAGAGCTCGAGGGGCTCGACGGTCTTGCCGAACTTGATGTTCTCGAGCTCTTCGACGAGGGCCTGGGCCCGCGCGCCCTGGATGACGTTGAACTGGTCGGTGGCGTCGCCCAGGCGGCGGCCCTGCATCAGGCGGCCCAGCACATCCTCGAAGGGCTGCGACTGGGCCTTGGCCCCCTCGGTCCCGGTGAACGAGTAGGTCCAGGCCCGCTCGATGTGGCCGAGCACGCCCAGGGCGCCGTTGACCAGCAGCTGCTGGGGCAGCTGGCTGATCAGCGGGAAGGTGGCGATGCGGGGGCGGCCCTGCTGATCGTCAAAGATGAACTCGTCTTCGGCGGGGCAGCCGGCGCCGTAGCAGGCGAAGAGGAAGGCCAGGCTGCCCTCGACCTTGGGCCCGCCGCTCAGGCCCGCCAGATCCTCGCCGGCGAACCAGTGCTCGCGCTTCACGTTGCCGAAGCCGCTCCAGTCGCCCAGCACCAGCGAGCCGGTATGCATGATCAGGCGCTCGTCGCCGAGCGGCAGGCCGCCCAGGCCGTGGCTGGCGGTGAAGAGCAGCGCCGGGGCCTTGCCGTCGTCCCCGCCCCGCAGGATGCGCTCGAGGGTCGCGCGGGT
>JAAXUL010000544.1 GCA_013336035.1 Chloroflexales bacterium | reverse complement strand
AGCAGCGTCTCGCGGGCGCTCAAGCCCACGGCCACGGCCTCGTCGTAGCGGCCGAGGCGGGCCAGGGCAAAGACCTTGCTGATCTGCGTGGTGGCGGCGGCGTGGGCCTGGCCGATGGCGGCGAAGCTAGCCGTGGCGGCGTCGATGCGCTCGATCGCGGCCTCGACCCGGCCCTCAAGCTGCAGGGCCGCTAGCCCCTCCACCCAGGCGGCGACAGGCGCGATCTCGGCGTCAGACACGGCGGACGCCAGGCTGGTGAGGGCCCGAGCGGCGCCCGCGGCCAGCTGGGGCTCGCTGCTATAGCTGTCGAAGTAGAGCCGCCGCAGCTCCTGGGCCAGGCCGGCGTCGGCCAGGGCGCGGTAGCGGGTGAGCAGGTCGCCGTGTTCATCGAGGTCGGCCCGTACCAGCAGCGAGGCAAGGGCGGGACGATCCACATCACACCCCTAGATTCAAATCCGGGAAGACGATCCTGAGATCGCCGAAGCCGACGGTGAGCGTGTAGCGGCCGGCACGCACTGGTGGCAGGAAAAACTCGCTCAGCTCGTTCAGCTCGGCCTCGGCCCTGCCCTGGGCGCCCAGGAGCTCGGCCGAGCCTGGCATGGTCGGCGTGAGGTCGGTGGTGGGGAGGAGCTGCCCTGCGACGGCCCAGAGCCCGTCCGCGGGGGCGATGCGCAGATCAACATCGTAGCCGTCGGCGCTGAGCAGGATCTGGCGCGCGGGGGTGGCGTCGGCGCGCAGGCCAACGGCGGAGGCTCTGTGGGCGCTATCGAAGCGCAGGAGGGCGTGGATCATGCGGGCCCCCGTAGTAGGCACGGGGCGTCGCTCACGAAACAGGGACTTGACGCGCTCGATCACGCTGGTGGGCGGCTCTTCATAAGCGGCGTCATGCATCAAGGCGATCAGGCGCTCAAGCCAGGCCAGGTCGTAGGCGCATCGCTCACATGCCGCAAGGTGATCTTGCTCCTCGGGGGTGAGTGTTACCTGGCCTTCGGCCAGATCGACGAGCAGCCGGAATGGTAGATGTTCACCTGGTAGCCACATAGCATCCTGTCTTTCCGAACAAGCCTCCGACGTTACGGGTAGATCCTCTCTATAGAGCCTGTGAGCTGAGCATAAATACAGGGGGCGGGATTTTCCTTGCTCTGTCGCATCAGCTATCGCCTTCCAGGATCTGGCGAAGCTTCTGCAGGCAGCGGGCCCGCGTCGGCCCGACGGCGCCCTCGCGCATATTCAGGGCCACCGCGATCTCGGCGTACGAGGGCGGGTCGGATGTCAGGAAGAGCAGGGTCAGCAGATCGCGGCAGCGCGGGTCCAGGGCCTCGACGGCCAGGCGGATCTGGTGCTGGCGCTCGAGGCGCAGCAGCAGATCTTCCGGCAGATCGTCCTGATCCTCCACGTTATTGAGGGCCTCGGCCACGTCGCCGATGCGGGCGCCGGCGATCCGCTCGCGCCGGCGCACGCGCCAGGCCTCGCGGCGGGCCGTGCCGGTGAGCCAGGCAGAGAGCCGGGCGGGCTGCTCGATCGTGTCGAGGCGTTCGATCAGAATAGTGTAGACCCGCTGCAGCACATCGGCCGACTGCTCCTCGTCAAGGCCTGAGCGGCGCGCGATGGTGAAGATCAGGCGCTTGTAGCGGTCGACGAGGATGCCCCAGGCGGCCTCGTCGCCGCGGCGGCACGCGCTGATCAAAACCTCGTCCCCAGGCTCCATATGAATCCCCCCCTGAGCTGAGCTCCCGGCACAGCATACCGTACCAGCCCCTATGTGTCGAGGTGAGCATGGGTTCACGCGGCGTGTAAAGATCGCATACGCGCCGGCCTGAGCTGCCTTTTACCCTATCTTTACAAATCCGACGTATTTTTCACCCCGCCAGGCGCCTCTATCGTGACACAGCCGGAAGTCACAATGGAATAGCACGTCGCACCCAACGCGCATCCGAAGGCACAAACGTCATAGCCAGCCGCACCGTTTTGCGGCCTCCTTATGCATGATTCCTCGTGCGGCCGTCCGCCGGCGCAAGGGTAAGGAGGACCGCTTGCGCGCTCAGGTCGGCCGCGCCGCTCGGCTACCCGTACGTCACTTGGCGATGAAATCGTTGACCGGACGATTGAGCTGAGACGGCAACCGCCATGGTACCAGTAGGGTTGGGGCCTCGCGGCCACAACAAGTTCTATTAGCAGGTGGCCGGCAGCACCAGCCAGACACCCTCGCCTGCTGCGCGGTCAATCGCGCCCCACAATGGAGCGGGGCAAAGGGGGAGCTGTGAACAATCTACGTAGGGGTGCGGTCGTATCTCTTATGGCGCTGATCGCGCTAGCCTTCGGCATATCAAAGCCAGCCCTGGCCTACAGCAACCCGCCCAACACGGTTCAGTTCACGCTGGAAGGCTGTAAAAACAACGGATCAATCACCCTGCCAAACGCGGACGGCAACTTTGTCTGCCCTGACCCTGGCACCCTGGGCGGGAACAATACGGACTATACCACGGGCAACCTGGGCAAAGGGTGGAACGAGCTCGACCTGGTACCGCACCGCCTGATCTCCCAGAACGGTAACAGCGGCAGCTCGATTACCTACAATGTGATCATTGCCGCCGACTCTGTGACGGCGGGGCGCATTGGCTACGATGCGATGACCGAGCCCCAGATCATCCGCTCGCCCAAGCTCAACGCTTTCTCGAACGCTTCCTGCCAGCTCACCTTCGGAGCCCAGCAGCTCCAGAGTGGGGTGACCGGCGGCGCGGATGTGGTGATCTACCGTGAGCTGACGATTACCCAGGCCTCGCAGACCACCTGTGTCATAGACTGGGCGAACCGGCTCGCCGTGGGCGCTGCCCAGTACCCCGGAGCCTCGCTACAGTCCTATATGTTCGAGCGGAGCGACTTCTCCACGGGCAAGCGCACCATCTCCATCCCGGTCAGGGAGATCAAGCCCCAGGAGCTGCGCAAGACCATGGCGGCGAGCCAGGACGCGAGCCACATCTGGAACATTACTAAAGATCCGTCGCCGGTCAGCCTGAACTTCCCGAACACCTGTCTGGCCGATGGCCGCCAGGCCGAGGTGACGATCACAGTTCGCTGGGAGAAGCTCGCGGCCACGCCTGATGGCGACATCACTGTCGTAACCAACATCTACGCCAAGAACCCGGCCAGCCGCACGATCACAGTTCAAGTGAGCGACGCGATCCGCTCGGGCACAACCACGCTCAACACCTTATCCTCCGGCCCGGTTGATGTGCCGGCCAACACCGAGAAGCTGGTGCTGACCCACCAGCTCACAGTGCCAGAGGGCACCACCGATCTCAACGACATCGCCACAGCCACCTACACTGACGAAGCCACGGGAGTTCCCGTCCCCGGGACGACCACTGCGACGGCGTCGGCTGTGGTGCAGCCTTCGGGGATCACGAGGAACGCTACCGCAACGATCAACGATAGCGAGGATATTACAGGCAGCGGCCTGAGCTACTCGGCAGACTCGTTCTCGGGCGCCTCCGGCGACTTCGACAACTACAGCGCGGGCACCCCGACGAACGGCGAGGTCTCCTGGACCTCAGAAGCCCAGAGTGGCGATAACTCGGTGGTGTTCTCTAAGACCGTCTACGTAGACCAGCCAGTGATAACGGATGGATCGCTTGACGACACCGCCACGCTGACCGGCAGCGACGGTTACAGCGCCAGCGACACTGCCTCGGTAGCGATCGAGACCCACGCCGAGGTCACCCTCCGCATCACCAAGAAGATCCCGAATGTCCTGGGCGCGGGCGAGAGCGAGACCTTCTCCTTCACGGTCACGGGCCCGAACGGGTACGAGAGCCTCCAGAGCATCAGCTTCGCGCAGGGCGATACCGAGAAGTACATCGAGATCAACGGCCTGCAGCCCGGCAGCTACACCGTGACAGAGACGGGCTCGCAGAGTGGCAAGTGGAGCATCCCGGCCCAGGGCAAGACAATCGACATTCAGCTGCCAACTTGCGCGGACGGGGTGACCTTCGAGAATACCCTCACGCCGGCGACGGCGAAGGTCAAGAAGGTGACTGAGCCGACGGGCGGCGAGGCAGGCTGGCAGTTCACCCTCAGCGGCCCCGGCGTCACGGACGAGCAGCAGACCACCAACGACGCGGACTTTGTCGCCTTCGATGCGGATCTGCAGGAGGGAAGCTACACCATCTCCGAGGCGCCGCAGGAGGGCTACGAGTTCGTCAGCTCCTCCGGCTGTGACTTCACGGTGGACTACCCGGCCGACGCGGGCAAGGTCTTCGAGTGTACCTACACTAACCGCCAACTCGGCAAGATCATCATCGAGAAGCAGACCCTCCCAAATGGGTCTACGGCCAGCTTCACCTTCAGCGGCGAGATCGACACCACCCTACAGGATGGGGGCACGGACTTTAAGGTCGTCTCTGCGGGCGAATACACCGTCAGTGAGGAGAGCCTGGATGGCTGGGATCTGACGGCGATCGAGTGTGACGACAGCGACAGCACCGGCAGCCTTGCCAGCAGAGCCGCGACCTTTGTGGTTGGGGTGGGCGAGACGGTGAAGTGCACCTTCACCAACACCCAGCGCGGCAGCATTGTCGTGGTGAAGAACACCGTCGGCGGGAACGGCAGCTTCGACTTCACCAGCACCTCACTGTCGCCCGACTCCTTCACCCTTACGACTCAGAACAACACGGCGCAGCAGAGCTTCACCAACCTCGTCCCCGGCACCTTTGACGTGGCCGAGACCGAGCAGGAGGGCTGGGACCTGACCAGCGCTACCTGTGACGACAACAGCCCGATCGACAATATCAACGTTGCGCCGGGCGAGACCGTCACCTGCACCTTCACCAACACCAAGCGCGGCACAATCATCATAAAGAAGATCGTCAAGCCCACCAGCTCGACGACAAGCTTCTCCTTTGATGCGACTGGTACAGACTACGTCGACTTCTCGCTTCAGGGCGGGGGGGAGAACAGTCAGAGCCTGAAGGCCGGCAGCTACACGGTGAAGGAGCTGGTTCCGCTGGGTTGGGTGCTTACCGGCATCGGCGGCTCGACCGACCCCAACAAGCCCTACAACTGCACGGTTAACGGCAGCGGTGGCAGCACCGGCGCCGGTGACCTGAACACACAGACCGCCTCGATCGACCTGAAGAGCGGCGACACGGTGACCTGCGTGTTCGAGAACACCGGCCAGGGCGTGACCCGCACCCAGGGCTTCTGGGCCACGCACACACCGCTCGCCGACATCGCCTGGTTCGGCGGGACAAAGTTCGGGCACACCTTCCCAGGGGTGGCGAGCACGGCCAGCATCGGCGACAGGCTCATCTGCGGGCGGCCCATCGATGATCTTGGGAAGGTGCTGGGCGGCTTCTGGAGCGACATCGCGAAGCTGAGCACGGGCAGCAAGCGGACGGCGCTCGACCAGGCGCGCATGCAGCTGCTCCAGCAGCTCATCGCGGCGGAGCTGAACGCCTCGGCCTTCGGCAGCGTGCCGAGCTCAGGATCGTTCGCGGCGTGGGAGAGCGCGCTCTGCGGCACCAACACGGCCACGATCAAGACCGCCCAGCAGCAGGCCGCGTCATTCAACTCCCAGGGCGATAGCGGCACCTTCACGCCCGGCACGTCGGCCGACAGCAAGTACGCCAGATCGATCGCGAACATCCCGTTCTGGGACATCATCAAGCCGTGAGGAGGCCCACGCCGATAGGGGCCTGGCGAAGCTCCCCGACAACAGCAACCGGTAAAGGGTCCGCCCCGGGGCGCTGACCCGGCAGATCAGAGCATGATGGACGAGGGGCCCGGCAAGTGCCGGGCCCCTCCGCTTTCCAGACATTGCCCCCGCGCCCTCGGATGGGGGCGCC
>JAAXUL010001375.1 GCA_013336035.1 Chloroflexales bacterium | reverse complement strand
CAGCGCCAGCAGCTCCGGGTCGTAGACTGACGCGCAGGGGGCGTCAGCGCCGCCCTGGTCATCAGGTGGCGCGGGCAGGGGGGCGGCGTGGGCGATGAGCGTCTGCCACTCCCCTGTGATGCGCGCGGGGTCCACGCCGGCGAGATCGGCGTGGGCCTGAGCCTGCTGTGTGCGCAGGGCTGGGCGCATGGCGGCCAGGATGGCGGCGGCGCGGGCCGGGTCGCGGGCGAGCAGGGCGTTAAGGCTATGGGGACAGAGTGGTGGGGCGGGCGGCCCGCCGGCGGGGTTGCCGGGGGCGGGTCTGGGGTGGGTGGGCGCCATGGGGGCGATCCTCCGTATACCAGGAGGATGCCGCGCGCGTCTCCCCCCGCCCCTCGCTGGGGAGCAGGGCAGGAGCTGAGGGGGCGAGTGCCCACGGCGATCCTCCAGGCTGCTCCGGTAAGCCTCGGAGCGCTGGCCGCATCAGGGAAATGACAACCTGAGGCGCACGGCCCCCACCGCGATTGCTGGTGGGGCCGGGGATCGCCGCGATTGCGTGGTACAATCGCGCCCAGCCCTTTCCTGCCTCGATCAGGAGGGGGATAGCGGCCTAGTGGGTGCTTCCAACACCTGCTAGGCTGCGTCATTTCGTGAAGCCATAGTACTTCTTTGGTGAAGTACTGTCAAGGTTGATTGCGGTATGTCTGGGGGATGTTGTTGAGGCTGCGCGAGGCCAAATACTCGTCTACGGCAGCACGGGTGGTGACCCAAAGCGGACCTATCTTTTTGGCTTTGAGTCGGCCCCGCTTGATGTAGTCCTTGAGTGAGCCGCTCGTGAGCCCCGCGTACTCAGCCGCCTCAGCAAGCGCGATCAACTCGCCCACCGTCAGAGGGTCGATGGGCTCCTGGTTGTCGTCGGGGTCGGCCATGCGGTTGTGGATCTCCGTGCAGGGCGCGGTGCTGTGGCTATGGTACGGCCCGGGGCGGGACTGCGTCAATGGGAACAGGCGTGCGGGGTAGCTGTCAGACGCTGGCATTGGCAGAAGCCGCGAATGCCGGGTTGGGGATGACAAGGTGCTTCTGAGTGGCTGTTACGGCTGTCAGGTCAGGGCGCGATGGCTGATCTGTGACCGTGTTTGACACCACATTTTCATATACTTGATTTAATATGACCAAAAAACCGCACAATTTACGGTGATTCTTTGCTACGCTTTGCTCAGGAGGAACACCGATGCCGAAGACCGAGACACGCTACGAGCGGCTGGACGACATCGAACGGCGCCTCGCTCGTCGCCCTGAGGGCTGGACCACCACTGAGCTGGCCCGCGAGTTTGCGGTTGACCCCGATACCATCCTTCGCGATCTCACGCTGCTCGAGGCCCGCGGCACCGGGCTGGTCAAGCAGGGCCGTCGCTACGTCCTCGATCACCGCCGCTCCCTGCACACCATCCGGATCTCGAACGATGAGGCGCTGGCGCTCTATCTGGCCGCCCGCCTCCTGTCGCGGCATAGCGACGAGCACAACCCCCACGTGGTCCGAGCCCTCGACAAGCTGGGCGATGCGCTCCAGTCCAAATCCCCGCTGATCGCAGGCCATATCGCACGGGCGGCATCCGCGGTACGTGCGCGGCGGGCGCGGCGCGAGTACGTCGCGGTGCTGGAGGTGCTCACGCAGGGCTGGGCCGAGGGGCGCAAGGTGGCGCTGCGCTACTACGCCTACTCGACCAACGAGACGACCGAGCGCACCTTCGCGCCCTACTTCATCGAGCCGTCCGGCATCGGCTACGCCTGCCACGTGATCGGGTTCGACGACCTGCGCCACGAGCTGCGCACCTTCAAGGTCGAGCGCATTCACGAGGCGCGCCTGACCGACGAGCGCTTTACGATCCCGCCGGACTTCGACCCGCAGCGCCTGCTCGCCTCGGCGTGGGGCGTCATCTGGCGCGACGCGGGGGCTATCGCGGTGACGCTGCGCTTCGCCCCTGCGGTCGTGCGCCGGGTCAAGGAGAGTGTCTGGCACTTCAGCCAGCGCCTCGAGGATCTGCCCGACGGCTCGTGTCTGTTCACGGTGCTGGTCGGCAGCACGATGGAGATGAAGCCCTGGATCCGGCAGTGGGGTGCTGCGGTGGAGGTGCTCGCCCCGGCCGAGCTGCGGGCCGAACTGGTGGAGGAGGTGCAGGTGATGGCGGCAACCTACGGCCTTACGCTGAGTGAGGAGGCGCTATGAGCGGTGATGCTGATGAC
>JAAXUL010001374.1 GCA_013336035.1 Chloroflexales bacterium | reverse complement strand
GCGTCGTGCGGCTGCGGTGGTCAGCGCTTGCGGAGCCCAAACAAAAGCGCCACCCGCTCAGCTGAGCGGGTGGCGCATGTTCGCTGCCTGTCCGAGCGAAGTATAGCACGGGGCAGTTGCCCGATCTATGCGGTGCCTCCCTCGGGTCCGGCCGGCTCAGGCGGCGCCTGCTCGGCCGCCCGCTGTGCCCGCCGCTTGCGCAGGCCGTTGCCCATGGTCGAGAGCCCCTTGCGGCGCTCCTCCATGCGACGCTTGCCGACGCGCTGATACCAGTCGGCCTGGTAGCGCTTCCGCGCCTCAGCGTTCTCCGGCTTGGCGATCCAGTCGGCCCAGAGCCGCTTGAGCTCCTCGCGGTGGGTGGCCTCGTAGGCTTTCCTCGTTTTGCGCCGGGCTTCCTTCTGCGCCTCGGTTAGCGGGGTCTGCTGCCGGCGCTTGTTCTCACGCAGCCGGACGAGGCCCGGCGGCGCCACGCCCGTGCGCTTCTCCTCTTCCCGCCAGGCCTGCTGCTGAGCGACCAGCCGCTTGACGGCGCGTTTCTGCTCGTGCTCGATACAGTAGGCGCCCAGGCGGTAGCCGCCCCGGTAGCGGCTGTTGGTTACCTTCTTGATGTAGAAGTGGGTGGCGACGGGCAGCACATAGGGGTCGCGCCCCTCGGCATAACAGTCGGGGCAGGCCTTGTGGGTCGGCGCGTCCTCGGGCCAGTCCTCGGGCAGCGTGCGGCGCGGCTTGCGGCCTTGCGTCGGCTGGCTCTCCTGGGGCTTCTGGGCGTTGGTCGTGCGGGGTAGTTTCGCCTTTCGTGCCATGGGGTCCTCGGGCAGTATTCGTGACGAGGACCATAGTGTAGCACATATATGCCGCCATAGTAGTACCTCGGCGGCGCGAGCCAGGGGCGGCCGTCCAGCCAGGGGGGCGTTCACCGGCGGGCCTCGATTCGTGGTGCATCGGCGCTGATGGCGCCGTGGGGGAGCGGCATGATCGGCTGCTCGCGGTCGGCGATGCGCAGCGTCGGGCTGAAGCGCGCCGCCCGCGCCAGGGCGTCGTAGCGCGGCCTGAGCGCCAGGTCGAGCTCGACCTGGCCGAGCGAGTTCGGCCGCGCCAGCTCAGGCGGCACCGGCAGCTCGGCCCAGTTGCTGGCCAGCTGGAAGTAGGCCGCCGAGCTCGCGCCGGGCGCCACGATGCGCCCGAAGCGGGGCGCGTCGCGCGTGTCGAAGGCCACGGCGTACAGCAGCGGCAGCTCCCAGACGAAGAAGCCGTTGCGCTGTGCGGCCAGCATCATGCGCTCGAAGTCGGCCGGCGTGGCGCGGCACTGCCGCTCCGCGCGGCCGCGTATCCAGTGCACGAGCACCGGGCGCTCCGCGCGCGCCAGCCGGGTCGCGCGGTGGTTCCCGTCGGCGAAGACATTGCGCGTGTGGCCGCGGCCGAGGTCCACCTCGACGACGATCGCCGGCCTGGTCAGGGCCTCCTCGGGCAGGTGGTCCACATGCTCCGGCTCGACGCTGCTCTCCTCGAGGATCGCCAGGGCCCGCTTGTACGGGAGCGCCACCACCGGGAAGCTGCGCGCCACGCGGTCGAGCGTCGTCTTCGGCCAGTCGTAGGTCCGGCCCGCCGGGTCGGTGTAGCTGAAGATGTCCTCGGGCCGCATCAGCGGCGCCTGCTTGCCGAGGTGGTGCAGGATGCACTTCGGGCAGCTTGTGGCGATGCCCTGCTCGGCCGCGAGCCGCAGGGTCATGGCGCGCTCGGCCTCGTCGCCATCCGGAATGGAGATCATGGTCGTGCTCCAGTGATGCACGCCGCGGCGCCCAGGTAGGCGTCGGCGCGGCGAAGAATATCGGCGTACGGCGCGTGTGGGGCGTCCATTTCCCCGTAGCCTCGGGCAATCTCACGTACAATGGCCGTAAGCTCCGCGAGGAGCCCTTGCCCTTCACCATCGTGGCCGGCCTGGCGCTGCAGGCCGGCCACGATGGTTTTCAGGTAGCGCACGACACCCAGGCGCTCGCGGGTGCGCTCGGCATCGACCGGGTCGGTCGGCGGCTCACCCAGGTCGGCCAGGCGCTGCGCCGTCTCATCGTCCAGCTCGGCCAGGACCTCCAGCGTGGTCGCCGGCAGCGAGCCGTCCAGGCCCAGCGACAGGGTGAGCTCGGCCACGCGCTCGACGCGGCCCCAGGAGAAGCGGCCGCAGCAGCGGCATTGCTCGCTGTTGGGCGCCTCGCCGAGGCGCTGCAT
>JAAXUL010000543.1 GCA_013336035.1 Chloroflexales bacterium | reverse complement strand
GGTGCGCCACCAGGGCCCGGCCGGGCGCCAGTTCAGCGCGGCGGCCCTCGATGTGCAGGGGCGCCTGCGACCGCTGGGCATCGACGCCGGCCCCGTCGACGGCTTCTACGGCGACCAGACCCGCGCCGCCGTACAGGCCTTCCAGCAGTCCCACGGTCTGCCCGCCAGCGGCGACGTCGACTGCGCCACATGGCAGGCCATGCTCGCGCTGCCATGAGCCTGCCGGATGATGTCGCGCGCGCCGTCGCGCAGATCCACGCCGCGCCCCCGCGGCTCGTCTACGCCTTCGCGGGCGCGGGCAGCCTGGCCCTGTACTGGCTGCACGCCGTGGCCGGCTCGTCACGGACGGTGCTCGAGGCGCGTGACTGCTACGCGCCAGCCGCCCTCGCCGAGCTCGTGGCGGCGCTGCCGGCCCAGGCCGTCAGCCCGGCGATCGCCCGGGCTATGGCGGCCTGGGCAGAGGCGCGCGCCCGCGACCTGGCCGAGGGCGGCTGGCCGCTGGTGGGGGTCGCCTGCACCGCCGCCATCGCGACTGACCGCGAGCGCCACGGGGCCGACCATGCCTGTGTGGCCGTGTGGGGCGCCGCCGGGGCCCTCAGCTACCGGCTGACCATGGCCCGGGGCGCGCGCGAGCGCCTGGACCAGGAGGAGCTGGTGAGCCGCCTGGTGCTCGTGGCGGTCGCCCGCGCCTGTGGGCTCGCGGGGCCGACGCTGGCGCTGGGGCCAGGTGAGGAGCTGCGCGAGCATGCGTGATGCGCGTAGCGACCCGCTAGCGCACCTGGGGCGCCTGGGTGTGAACGGCGATGGCGGCGCGCACCTCGGAGAGGAGAGTGTCGCGCTCGTAGTCGCCCTTCTGGAGCACACGCTGGACCGAGGAGGTGAGGAACGAGCGCTCCTCGGCGCTGAGGTCCATCGCGGTGACCACGATCACAGGGATGCCGGCCCAGTCGGGGTTGCGCCGCAGCTCGACCAGGAAGCCGAAGCCATCGAGCTCGGGCATCATCAGGTCGAGCAGGATCAGGCCCGGCCGCTGCTCGGCGACACGCTCCAGCCCGATGCGGCCGTCCTGGGCGCAGCGGGTTGACCAGCCGCCCTGGTCCATGGTGCGGCAGAGGATCTCGCGCACGGCCGCGTCGTCCTCGATCACGAGCACGTCGGCCCCGCCCGCGGCTTCCGTCGAGCGGGCGCAGTAGCGGCCCACCAGGTCGACCAGCCGGCGCCGGTCGATCGGCTTGGTGAGGTAGTCGGCGGCGCCGAGGGCGAAGCCGGTGTTGCGCTCGTCCATTATCGTCAGCATAAGCACCGGTATGTTCGCCAGATCCGGGTCGGCCTTGATCGCGGTCAGTATCTGCCAGCCGTCGGTGCCCTTCAGCAGCACATCGAGGGTGATCACATCGGGGCGAAGAACCCGCGCCCGGGCCAGCCCCTCTTCGCCGGTGGTGGCCGTAACCACGCGCAGGCCCTCGCGGGCCAGCGTGCGCCGCAGCAGGTCGTGGGTGGCCGGGTCGTCATCGATCACGAGCACGGTGCCGCGCACCGGCCCGACCTGCTCGCTGTCGGCGGCCGACATGTCGGCCTCGGGGCTGACGGCCGCGCTGCCAGCCGGGGCGGCGAGGGGCTGCACCTCGCGCGGGACCACGATGGTGAACGTGGAGCCCCGCTCGGGGGCGCTGGTGACGGTGATGTCGCCGCCCATCATCTGGCAGAAGCGCCGGCTGAGGGCCAGGCCCAGGCCGGTGCCGCCGTACTTGCGGGTGGTCGACGAGTCGCCCTGGGTGAACTCGCGGAAGAGCTTGCCGAGCTGCTCCTGGCTCATGCCGATGCCCGTATCGCTGACCCGCAGGCGCAGGTACTCGCCCCCAGCGATGATCTGGCTATCGACATCGACGCTGATCGTGCCGCCCTCGGTGAACTTGGCGGCGTTCGAGAGCAGGTTGAGCAGAGACTGCCGCAGCTTGGCCAGGTCGGCATAGACTGTGCCGCTGGTGTCGCCGCGCACCTCGATGGTGTTGCCATTCTTCTCGATCATGGGCAGCATGGTCGCGAGGGCCTCGCTGAGCATGGCCGCCAGGCCGAAACGCTCGAGGTGCAGATCCATACGCCCGGCCTCGATCTTCGAGAGATCGAGGATATCATTGATCAGGGCCAGAAGGTGCTTGCCCGCGGTGTGGATCTTCTCGAGGTCGGGCGTGAAGTCGTCGTAGCCGCGGTCGGTCGCCTCCTCCTGGAGCATCTCGGAGTAGCCGATAATTGCGTTGAGCGGCGTGCGCAGCTCGTGGCTCATATTGGCCAGGAAGGCGCTCTTGGCGCGGGTGGCCTCCTCGGCGGCGACGCGGGCCTCCTGGGCCTCGCGCGTGGCCTCGGCAAGCTCGGCGGTGCGCTCGGCGACGCGCTGCTCGAGGTGCTCGCGGCCCGCCCGCACCTCCTGGGCCATACCGTTAAAGGCCCAGCCGACCAGGGCCGCCTCGCTGGTGCCGCTGACCTCTACGCGGGCGTCGTGGTCGCCGTCGGCGAGGCGCCTGGTGGCCTGGAGCAGAGCCTCGAGCGGCCTGCTGATCGAGCTCATCATGCGCATGCCCGCGGCGAAGGCCCCCACCACCACCAGCAGGACGAAGGCGACGATGAGGCCCTGGCGCTGCTTGAGCACGTCGATACGGGCCACGAGCAGCCGCTCGAGCGCCGGCGAGGCGGCAGCGTAGACCGATCTGCTCGCGTCGAGGGTGCTCAGCCCCAGGTCGACCAGATCGCGCGTGCCGAGCAGCCTGGTTGGGGTGTCGGCGGCCTCCTGGTAACGGTCGAGCATCTCGGCGAGGGCCGCGCGATAGCCCGCGGCGGTCGGGTCGAGCTCGGGCCGGAGGCTGGCGGAGCTGGTGCTGCCGTAGGCCTTGGCCAGGTTTCTTTCGAGGGCGTCGCTATTGGAGCGCAGCAGGCTGGCGCTCATGATTAGCTCGGTGCGCCGGTCGGCGAGCAGATGCTCGCCGGGCACCAGGCCCTCATTGATCAGCAGCATGCGCGCGATCAGCTCCTGCGCCTCAGGCAGCCGCAGGAGCACGGCGTCCATTATGTAGTAGCTGTCGAGATCGGGGTCAAGGATCAGGTTCGACCTGTCGCCGACCAGGATGATCAGATCGCGCAGGTCGCCGATGAAGGCCTCGTAGCGATCATAGGTGGCGAGGGGGTCGCCGGTGAGCGGGTCGGCCCGCAAGATAGCCCAGGTGGCCTCGACGCGCTTGAAGAGGTCCGTCGAGCCAAAGCTGGTGCCGTGCTTGTCGTCAAGAGGGCGCAGGGCCGCGAGGGCCTCGTCGAGGCTGTCGCGCGCCGGGAGCAGCTCCGCGTCGACGGGGATGCCGAGCACCAGGGCGCGCATAGCCTCGTGGCGGTGGCGCAGGGCCCCGCTGTAGACGGCGCTGAGCGACCGCAGGTACTGGGCGCCCGCGATCTCTTTCCGGGCGAAGCGAATCCGCACGTTCTGCTCCTCGACCATGAAGAACATTGTCACGGCGAGAGGCAGCAGAAAGAGCAGGCTGATAAGCAGAAATTTCTGCGGGTAGCGCAGCCGGGAGATCATAATTGCGGGCTGAGGCCGAAAGCACGGCGCGCCGTGTCTCGTCGCCAGCGCTTGGCCCTCGCTACGATGATCGCTGCAGCAGGTTCTCGATCTTGCTCAAGAGGCGGGCCAGCTCGACCGGCTTGGTGTCATAGTCGTCGCAGCCGGCGGCGACGCACTTCTCATGATCGCCGGCCATAGCGTGGGCGGTGAGGGCGATCACGGGCACCGTGCTGATGCTGGGGTCGGCCTTGATCACGCGCGTGGCCTCCCAGCCGTCGAGGATGGGCAGGCTCATGTCCATCAGGATGAGGTCGGGCCGCTCGGCGCGGGCCATGGCCACGCCCTGCTCGCCATCAATGGCGATCAGGACCTCGTGGCCCTTGCGCTGCAGGCGACGCGAGAGCATGTCGCGGTTCATCTCGTTGTCTTCGACCAGTAGAATCTTCGCCATAGTTATCACTCCTGGCGGCATTGGGCGTTCACCTACGGGCGTGGTACGATGGGGATAATAACACGTCGCTATAACTGTACAAACGCGATCTAGGTAACACTTTTATGACAGAGGCTGCGCCGCCCGTTTATGTCGACTTCCCCATCAACGAGGTGCTGGGCATTCTCGCCGAGGAGATGCCGCGCTACGCCCGGCCGCTGGTCGACCAGATGGGCGGCGCGGGGGCCACGCCCTTCCGCATCCTGGTGGCCACCATCCTCAGCCTGCGCACCAAAGATACGCTCACGGCGGTGGTGGCGCCGCGGCTCTTCGCCGCCGCCGATACGCCCGCCGGGCTGCTCGCCCTCGGCGAAGAGCGCGCGGCCGAGCTGATCTACCCCGTCGGCTTCTATCGCACCAAGGCCCGCAGCATCGTCCAGATCTGCCGCATCCTGCTCGAGCGCTACGACGGCCAGGTGCCCGCGGACCTCGAGGCCCTACTGGCCCTGCCCGGGGTTGGCCGCAAGACGGCCAACCTGGTGCTGACGGCGGGCTTCGGGCTGCCCGGGATCTGCGTGGACATCCACGTCCACCGCATCTGCAACCGCTGGGGCTATGTGCGGACCCGCGACCCCGACGCGACCGAGCTGGCCCTGCGGGCGAAGCTGCCCGCCCAGCACTGGCTGACGATCAATGGGCTGCTCGTCACCCTGGGGCAGAATATCTGCCACCCGACCTCGCCGAGGTGCTCGGCCTGCCCGGTGGCGGCCTACTGCGCGCGGGTCGGCGTGACGCGGAGCCGGTAGCTGGTCGCCGCCCGAAAGCCTCCGCGTAGACAAGGTTCGTAACCGAGTTACTCTTTCAGCCGCTGCCCGCGGCGGGGCCTGCGGCCCCCGCAAAGGGTGGTTGTGGAGGGCGAAGCCCTCCACGCCTCCCCAAACTGTAACGTAGACGCTCGCGCAGCGAAGCCTTGTCTTAGCGGATCTGCCGGTAGCGCGCGGCGATCTCGTGCGGCGAGATCCCGGCTACGTACTCGACCCAGAGGCCGAGGTCGATCAGCAGCTGGGGCAGGGCGCCATTCGCCTGGAAGCGTCGCGCCGAGGTGGTGACCGTGGCCGGGATGACCAGCACCTCGGCGCGGGCGCGGGCCAGCTCGAAGAGGCGCACATCCTCGAAGAGCGGCCAGTCGGGGAAGCCGCCCAGCTCGGCGAAGAGGGCGCGCCTGATCACAATGCCCTGGTCGCCATAGCTGGTGAGGCGCGTGTCGACCCACATCAGGCGCGAGGCCAGGGCGAGGAGCGGGTCGCCCACGTCGAAGCTGTGGCGAAACTTGGCCACCTGGGCCGCCGGGTCGGCGAACAGCTCGCGCAGCAGCGGGAAGGCCTCGGCGGGCAGGGTGGTGTCGGCGTGGAGGAAGATCAGCACCTCGCCGCCGGCCCGGGCGGCGCCGGCGTTGCACTGCGGGCCGCGCCCGCGGGGGGCCCGCACCACGATGGCCCCGGCGGCCGCGGCAAGCTCGGCGGTGCGGTCGGCGCTGCCCCCGTCGGCGACGATGATCTCGACCTCAGGGTCGAGGGCCCGCACGGCGGCCACGCAGGCCTGGATCACGACCTCCTCGTCCAGGGCCGGGATGATCACGCTGAAGCTGTCAGTGTACTGTTCCTGACGATCGCTGATGTAGCGGAGAGACACGGCAGGCTGGAACACCGTTTCATCGCCTAGCTCAACTTCTCCGATCAGCGATGCCGTGTAGAGCGAGCGCGACGTCTCGAAATCATCGACGAACGTGCCGATCGGGGAGACCTTGTTGTCCGATGCGCCCCATGCGGCGCGCACGTCGACATACATGCTCGGCGCAACGCGCGCGGTT